>OMWM01000065.1 GCA_900314775.1 uncultured Eubacteriales bacterium
TACCAGTCCATGCACGTCAACTGTTGAAACCGCCGTGTACCGAACGGTACGCACGGTGGTGTGAGAGGACGGCGGCTAATCACCGCCTCCTACTCGATTCTTTAATGGCTTTTGTGCAGCCAGCTGTAATAGGCGGAACGTGACACGCCGACAAGCGGACACATCTGCAGAACAGGGTAGTTCTTCTGCTGCGCCAGCTGGCAGATCGCGGCATAGACATTCTCTCTGCGAATCAGAGACCGCGATCTTTCCTCTCCAATTCGCATATTTTTTTTAGCAGTTCGAGCTCCATACGCAGATGCGCATTCTCTTTCTCGAGAACGGCAATTCTGTAACGCATATCTTCATCAGAAGAACGGCCTGGCATCGAACCGCTGCGGCGGCCCCGTCTGTCCTCGAGCCCGCTCGGGCCATCCTTCTCATAGCGGATCACCCAGTTTCTGACCTGCTGGTAAGAGCATCCGTATTCCTGCGCGATCCGGCGGTAATCCTTATTGCTTTTCAGACATCTCTGTACGATGGCAATACGCTCATCGTATGTTGTTTTCCTGGTTCTTCTCATTGCATATCCATACTTGATCCGGCATGGGCCGGCATTTTATATCATCAGTTAATCAGCTGCTTATTCCACAGATTGGACTTACGGTACTGTTCCAGTGCGGCTTTCGCAGCGGGAAACCGTCTGCGGCTGATCGGAATATTGATACCGTTGACCATGACAAAACACTTCAGATTCCGGTCAATGCATTTCACAAAGGAAAGATTGACGATATAGCTTTTGTGCGGGCTGAGAAAACAGCCGTCCGGAAGCTGTGTGATCAGATCGGAAAGCTTACCATATATAACTGATTTCTGATGTACAGAGTGAATATTGATCTGGTGAAGATGCTGCTCAAGATAGATGACATTGGCAAGCAGCAGCGCATCTCCATCCTGAAAATGGCGAAGCTGCAGCACGGGCAGACTCTGCCGGTAAATATAAGCAAGATGAAGGGCATCGTCGATGTCCTTCTGTGTGACCGGCTTCTCATAATACCGGATAATACCCAGGCGATAGCTTTCCAGTGCGTAAGCACCGCTGCCGCTGATGATAATAACCGGTACATTGGTGTCAAATGTACGAAGCTGCCGGATCGCTTCCAGACCGGAGGCACCTTTCAGATCTTAATCGATCAGGATCAGATCAAATGCACCGCAGCGGTAGTGGGAGAGCAACTGCTCACCGCCGGAATAGAAGGACAGAGTAGTCCTCAGCGCACAGTGCTGTATCAGCATCTGCAGTTTCTCCATGCTGCCCGGTGCAGATTCGCATATTGCGATACGTAATGGTTCAAGCATAAACATTTCCCCCATATTATGCTTGTCAGCAAGGCTATCATAATATTTATATTTTACTGTATTCCCCAAAAAAAGTTAAGTACTTATAATGCTGTATCGACGGCATATTGCGGCGGATTTTTTTAAAATACACAGGCTCCAGGCACATTTCCCGGGACAGGCAGGAATACCCTTTTTATATCGTTTTATGCTATGATGAAAATGTTGTATTTATTTTATGGCAAATAGGGTGATAAAAATGACTATTGAAGAGATCAGCCGGAATCGGCGGGTTCTGGCATACTATGAAAAGGGCAACAGCATTCTGGGGCATATGGGTTTTACCGATCATTCGATCGGCCATGCCGCCATTGTATCGAAGGAAGCCGGCAGCATCCTGCGGACACTCCGCTATGACGAGCAGACAGAGATGGATGCGCGTATTGCGGGCTATCTGCACGATATCGG
Source organism: uncultured Eubacteriales bacterium (assembly GCA_900314775.1). Taxonomy (GTDB): domain Bacteria; phylum Bacillota; class Clostridia; order Lachnospirales; family Lachnospiraceae; genus UBA2912. Next base: position 1,786 of record OMWM01000065.1, read on the forward strand.
CAACGCCATCAACCGGGAGCACCATGCGGAATACGGTGCCCTCCTGGCGAAAGATATATTGGAGGAGACGGATCTGCCGATTGAGGATCAGGTCACGATCATTTCCGCGATCGCGCATCACGATGAATCGACAGGCACCGCATACGATCCTGTCTCGGCTGCATTGATACTCGCGGACAAGACGGATGTACGGCGCAATCGTGTCCGCACGAAGGATCAGAACAAGTTTGACATCCATGACCGTGTCAATTACGCCGTCATGGGCTCCTCGCTTTCGGTCGACCGGAAATCAGACAAGATCACGCTGAATCTGCAGGTGGATGAGAAGATCTGCACGATGTTTGACTATTTTGAAATATTCCTGGGGCGCATGCTCATGTGCCGGCGGGCGGCGGAGGTCCTCGGGAAATCCTTCCGCCTGCGCGTCAACGGGCACAAAGTTGTCTGAGAGGTATTTTCAGGCAATATCATGATTGCCCCCTGTTTTACAGTTCTGTTATAATAAACGCATTCATTTACAATTTACACGGTAAATATCTATGGAGGTATACACAGTATGAAGAGAGGGAAAATATGGACGGCTTTTCTTCTGGCAGCCGCAATGACATTGCCGCTGCCGGCATCGGCATTCGCGCAGGAGAATTCTTCCGCGGAGACAGCGGCGGCAGAAACGGAGAGCGAGGAGACGCAGGCCGATGTGACAGAAGAGACGCAGGCGGAAAGCACATATGCGCAGGAGACAGCGGAAACGGAGACCGCTAAGACGCAGACAGAGACGGAGACGGAAGAGGGCGGTGAGCTGACAGAGGCAGAGCGCAATACCTATGCCGGCTGCACGATGCATGACAGTGCGGGAAGCGGGCGGAGACTTGCCAGAAGTGCGGCTCCTGTGTCTTCTTTTTCCGCGTCGCCGCGTTATGCCTCGTATGAACAGGTGGCTATGATCGATGTCTCGGATTATCAGGGTGTTATCGACTGGGAGGCAGTAAAAAACAGCGGCATCGATTACGCGATTATCCGCGTCGCCGGCCGAGGCTATGGACCGTCCGGCAGGCTCTATGAGGATGGTTATTATGAGCAAAATCTGGAAGAGGCCGCGAAAGCAGGCATCACGACAGGTGTCTATTTCTTCAGCCAGGCAATCACGGAAGAAGAGGCTGTTCAGGAAGCGGACTATATCTGTGACAGAATCGCCGGCTATGATATCGAACTGCCGGTTTACATGGATTACGAACACGAGGAAAATCAGGGCTGGCGGACGGATAACGGCGCTTCTTCTGAGGAGCGTACCGCCATCATACGGGCTTTCTGCAATGAGGTGCAGGCGCGCGGCTACGATGCCGGTGTCTATGCCAACAGCACCATGCTTTCCCAATACATTGACGGTGCCGGCCTTGCAGAGGATTATGCGATGTGGGTGGCACAGTATTATTCTAAAATAACCGGTTATACCGGTGTTTTCGACATGTGGCAGTATTCGTCTTCCGGGTCTGTGAATGGCATCAGCGGCAGCAGTGTGGATATGGACTACTGGTTTAAGCCGGAAGAGGCGGGGCCGATAACCGGAACGCAGACGATCGCAGATGGAACCTATATGATTCACAGCAAGGCAGCGCTTTCTTCTGTACTGGATATTGAGGGCAGCTCGGATGCGGACCAGGCGAATGTGCAGCTTAGCAGCAGCAGCGGTGCGGATACCCAGAAATTCACCGTTACCTATAATGGAGACGGCACGTATTCGATCATGGATGAAGGTACGGAAAAATATCTCGAGGCGGCCGGCGGGCAGACGGCTGTCGGCACAAACGTTGACCAGACCGCGGGCACCGGCGATGACGCGCAGAAATGGGTGATCAGGGACAAAGGAAACGGCTGTTATGCTATCTTATCCGCTGCGAGCGGATACGCACTGGGCAGCAGCGGCAGCAGCAATATCGAGCTGATCGGCAGCGGCAGCGATGCCGGTATCTTCCGTTTCTCACAGGTGCCGGATGAGGCGGTCCTCGAGGAAGGCGCTTACACGGTCCAGAGCGGCGTCGGCAGGAACTACGTGCTCGACGTGACCGGCGGCAGTCTCGCAGATGGTGCCAATATACATATTTATCAGTCCAATCATACCGGCGCGCAGATTTTCAATGCGGTCCTGAATGACGACGGCTCCTATACATTTGTCAATGAACAGTCCGGCAAGGCGCTGGATATTTACTGCGCCGGAACGGCAGACGGCACGAACGTACAGCAGTATACCTGCAATCAGACGGCCAGTCAGAAGTGGTTTGTTTTCCGCAATGACGACGGCTCCTGTACGCTGCTTTCCGTTATGAGCGGTTCGGCGCTCGATGTAAAAGGGGCGGCTGCAGCGAATAATACGAATGTGCAGGAATACAGCTCGAATCAGTCGTCCGCGCAGAAATGGTATTTCGAAGCCGCAGACGATAGTGATCTTTCCGGTACCTATACGATCCGCAGCAGCAAAGACCAGGATTATGTTCTGGATATCGACGGCGCGGGCTTATATAATGGAGCCAATCTCCAGCTTTATCGCTATAACGGCACCGGCGCACAGCTTTTCAAGCTGGAACGGATTTCCGGTGAGATTTATACGATCCGCAATGCGAACTCCGGCAAGGTGCTTGATGTGCGCTGGGGAAGCCGCGATAACGAGGCCAATATCTGGCAGTACGCCGCCAACGGGACCGATGCGCAGAAATGGTGGGTAAGAGCCAATGAGGACGGCACGTATTCGTTTGTCAATGTCGGCAGCGGCAAGGCACTGGATATCCGTTGGGGAGAAATCCGCAGCGGCGCCAATATCTGGCAGTATACCGATAACGGAACGCAGGCACAGAAATTCGTGCTCAGCCAGTAAATCGGCCATCGGGGGGAATATCCTATGATGGAATTTGCTGAGATGTTAAGGAAACTTGCCGCCGAAAAGGGCATTTCCGTTATCGAGCTTTCCAGACGTTCCGGCATCAATCACTCGACGCTTTATAAAATCATTCATGGGACCAGAAAGCCGTCTTCGGCCCGGCTTGTCAGAAAACTGGCACTGTGCATGAACTGCGATGAGCAGGAGAGGACGGACCTGCTCCGGTCTTATTATCTGACAGTGCTCGGACCGGACCGGTATTACGGAGCACGGCAGATCACGGAGCTGATCAGAACGCTGAGCACCGTCCGGTACGCGGACGGCGGGCAGGACGATATGGATATCAGCGTGCGGAAAATCGGCAGGAACATTTTCCATGGGCAGCAGGAAATCAGCCACGCGATTTACTGGCTCTGCCTGCAGGCTCATGAGAAGAAAGAGAGCAGCATAGAGATTTTTACTTCGCAGAAGAAGTCGATGCCGGTGACGATGCTGATGCATATCATGCGGCAGATACCGGATACGGCGTTTAATCACCTGGCCGTGCTGGATAGCAGCACCAGGGTCAGTGCGGACGGCCGCATTTACAATCTTGATTATATGAAAGATGTTCTGCCGCTTGTTTTCAGCTATCCGAACTATCATGCGTTCAATCTGTTTACCGATGTCCGGACGGTCGGCATTTTTGATATGATGCTGAGCGAGATGGTCATCACACAGGACTATATTCTCGTCTGCGACGCGGATATGCAGCAGGGCATTCTGATTGAAGATCCGGATGAGAGAGAAGTTTACAGGGAAGTTTATCATAAACTGATGAGCAAGGCACATTCCAGTATCACAAGCCTGAATCCGCGGGAACTGTTTCAGCAGTACGCTGCGCCCTTCGGCCGGTTGGATGAGAACTGCTATCTGCTCAGTCCCGGCATCTGCATTGTACTCGCCCTTGAAAACGATGAGACGTACTCGGCGAAACATCTTCGGATACCGGAACCGATGCGCAGCGAACTGATCGGGCAGTTCCATCAGTATCTGCCGAAGCAGAAGGCATTTCTGACGGAAAGCCGCCAGTATATGCATCTTGTCTCCACATTGCAGGGAATCGAGTATTTTGTGCAGACCGGCTATGTAAATGAGGTCAGCCCGGACCTCATGACACCGCTCACGCCGTCTGAGCGCCTCGCGGTGCTGACGGCATGGGAGCGCCTTTATGACGAGCAGGCCTGTATTCTGATCGACATGCCTGCCCTGAACAGAGACTGCCATCTGTGGATGCACATCTGCAGGAACAGCACGCTGATTCAGACGGCATTCCAGATTGAACCGAGCCAGATGGCGGTGATTGCGGACCCGGGAATCAATGCCCTGTTCTACTGGTACAGCGGCTTTATCTGCCAGGAATTTCAGGTGGAACGGGAGCGGGCGAAGGCCTTTTTCGCGGATGCCCGCCGGAAACTGGCGCTGCCGGATCAGCAGGAGACAAAGGAGTGATCCTGAATTTTTAATAAAAGATTGTCCAATTGACTGGAACATCTTTAACAGATATGGAAAAATGCTATACTGTTACCATAAAAGTCTGTTCGTATATGGACTGCAGCGGGGGAACGTTGGCTGCAGATCTTCGGATGCGCTGCGTGCGCACCGTACGGACAGACTTTTTTTATGCCGAAGCGGTCTCTGCGGTAAAAGTTTCTGAAAAGCGGCATGGTGCATGCACTGCACAAAAACGGAAGCGATATTGACGCATCTTTGCATTCGTGCTATTTTGTATGACAACGGACTGCGGAATCCGCCGGAATACGGGTTTCGCGTGAATCAGGATGTATGACAGGATGACAGTAACAGTATGAAGAAGATATCTTTGATTATTCCCTGCTTTAATGAGGAAGAATCACTGCCGCTTTTTTATGAGACAACGACGAAGATTCTGGCGGCGCTTCCTTATGATTATGAGTTTCTGTTGGTTAACGACGGCTCGGAGGATGGCACGCTGGATATCATGAAGTCGCTCGCCGCGCAGGATCCGCACGTGACTTATCTGTCCTTCTCCCGGAATTTCGGCAAGGAAGCGGCCATGTACGCGGGGTTCTGCAATGCGGACGGAGATTATACGGCCGTCATGGACGCGGACATGCAGGATCCGCCGTCTCTGCTGCCGGAGATGATCGAGATACTGGAGACCGGCGAGTATGACAGCGTGGCGGCGCGGCGGAAGGACCGCGACGGCGAGGGACGTTTTCGCAGCTGGTGTGCAAGGAAATTTTACAAGCTGGCCAACAGAATTTCCGATGCCGATATTATGGACGGTGCACGCGATTTTCGCCTGATGACGCGCGAGATGGTCGAGGCGGTGCTGTCTATGAGCGAATATAACCGTTTTTCCAAGGGAATTTTCGGCTGGGTAGGTTTTCGGACTTACTGGCTTTCGTATGAGAATGTCGAACGTGCGGCCGGGACGACGAAATGGAGTTTCTGGAACCTTGTCCGCTACGCGGTGGACGGCATCATGAATTTCTCCCAGGCGCCGCTGGAACTGGCTTCCTGGGGCGGCATTCTGATGACGGTTTTCAGTTTTATCATGCTGATTATTATTATAATACGCCGTCTGGTGTGGGGCGATCCGGTTGCCGGCTGGGCGTCTACGATCTGCGTGATTATTTTTATTGGAGGCATACAGCTTCTGTGCCTCGGCATCATGGGGCAGTATGTGGCGAAGACATATGTGGAGACAAAAGGCCGCCCGCACTATATTATTTCCGAGAGCAATCGGAAGGATATCCGCAAAATAGGCTGAAAATGACCGGTGTCTGCCGGCCATTTTTTACGGGAAAATCACACGTTGTTCAGAAATTATTCATGATTTCCATAAGTTTCTGTTAGGGTTTTCCGGTATAATATAGACGTTTCAGAAAAAGACATTGTGTGAATGAAAGAAGAGCGATGGCTCGGATAATACGGGATCAGGAGGAAATGATTGATGATCAGAGACGCAGTTAACGGTTTTTTCATGGCGATGGCGGACAGCGTGCCCGGTGTTTCCGGCGGCACGGTCGCCTTTATCCTTGGCTTTTACGATAAATTCATCGGTTCGATCAACGGTCTTGTATTCGGACCGAAGAAGGAACGCAAGGAAGGCTTCCACTACCTGATCCGGCTGGCCATCGGCTGGGTGATCGGTATGGCGATGGCGGTAGTGGCCCTGAATGCTTTGTTTGAGCAGCATATCTACGCGGTAAGCTCGCTGTTTATCGGATTTATCGTCGGCGCAATTCCGGTCGTCATGTCGGAAGAGAAGGACAGCGTGCGTGCATTTAAGAAGGGGCTGCCGTTTCTGTTTATCGGCGGGGCAATCGTAGTGGCCGTGACCTATCTGAACGCGCATATCGGAACCTCCGCACTGGACCTTGCTGATTTCAGCGCCGGCATCGGCATCCGGCTGTTTTTCTCCGGCATGGCCGCTGTCTCGGCGATGTTTCTGCCGGGCATTTCCGGTTCGACCATTCTGCTCGTGCTGGGCGCCTATATGCCGGTCATGACGGCACTGCGCGGCCTGCTTTCAATGGAGACGGCTTATGTGCCGGCCCTGCTTTGCTTTATTCTCGGTATCCTCGCCGGCGCCGCATCGGTTGTAAAGCTGATCCAGTACGGCCTTGAGCATTACAGACCGCAGATGATCTATCTGATTCTCGGTATGATGATTGCGTCCCTGTACTCTGTTGTCATGGGACCGACCACACTGAGCGCGGCAAATGCACCGCTGTCTCTGGCGAGCTTCAATATCATTGCCTGCCTGGTCGGCGTGGCCTTTATTGTTCTGCTGCAGCTGTACAAGAAACATCTGGCAGCCGCTGAGAAAGCACAGGCCTGACAGTCAGTCAGATATAATATTAACCCATCGGTCAATAATTATTGACTGGTGGGTTTATTTATGTTATTTTACTGATATCACAAAACAAAGGAGGCTGCGTGCGGTGAAACAGGAGCAGAGAGCGCAGATGACGAGGGACAGAATCATGAAAGCGGCGATGGAAGTCTTCGGCACCCGCGGCTATGACGGCGGCACCGTCGGCGAGATCTGCCGGCAGGGAATCAATAAGGGACTCGTATACCATTACTATGAAAGCAAAGACGCCCTGTACCTGGAATGTCTGCGCGTGAGCTGCGGGAAACTGCAGACTGCGCTGCAGGATATGGAGGAGGCGGGCAGCGGGACGGCTTCGCAGATCGTCCGCCGCTACATGGACAGCAGGATGGCTTTTTCCCGGGAAAATCCGCTGGAAAATCATATCCTGTTTGAGGCACTGCTGACGCCGCCGGCGCACCTGAGAGGCGATATTGCCGGTATCATGCAGCCGCTTGACAGTCTGAATACAGGCATTTTACGATCCGCTCTGTCAAAGCTGACGCTTAGGCAGGGCGTGGACATCGAACAGGCAATGCAGTATTTTTCCATGCTGCAGACGATGTTTAACGGCTATTACGGCTCGCCGTCCATGCAGACAAGGAGCCTTGAGGAGCGGATCAGAGAGCACGAAAAGGCCATGCCGGCGGTGATTGATTTCATGCTGTACGGCATTGCGCAGAAGGAGGAAGGATAATGACATGGATGGAACTGGCCGGCTGGGCAATCACGCTGGCGGCCGCTTTTCTGATCGGTAAACTGGTTTCTCTGTGCAAGCTGCCGTCTATTCTGGGCTGGCTGATTGCCGGCATGATTTTCGGCCCGTACGGTCTGGGTCTTCTGTCACAGAACCTGATGGATACCGCTTTTTACAATGTGATCATCAACTGGATGCAGGTTGCCTTCGGCATCATGCTCGGCGCCGAGCTGATATGGCGCCGCATCAGAAGCTACGGCAGGGCGCTGGTTGTCACGACGCTGACGCAGTCGCTGGGTACGTTTCTCGTGGTATCGGCGGTATTCGGCGTTCTTTTTCACTTTACCGGCATTCCGGTATGGCTCGGATTTGTCTTCGGCAGTATTGCGCTGGCCACGGCACCGGCGCCGGCGCTGTCCATTGTGCAGGAATTTCATACGAAGGGACCGGTGACGGACACGCTGCTGCCGATGACCGTTATGGACGATGTCGTCGGGATTGCGGTGTTTTTCACGGTCAATGCGCTGGCCTCGAAAATTGTCACCGGCGGCGCATCTTCCTGGGCCGTCATTCCGCTCATGATTTTTCTGCCGATCGGCATCGGCATAGTGCCCGGCTGGATTACCGGCCGGCTGCTGCGCCGCGTGAAGGGCAGGAAGGCGGTGCTGACCGTGCTGCTGGCCGGCGTCACCGCGACGCAGCTGCTGTGCTGGCTGGTCTATACATGGCCGGCTGCCGGCCTGATGCCGAACTATATGCTGGCCGGTGTCGCCTTTTCGACGGTATTTTCGAATATGATCGATGATGAGCAGCTGCAGAAACTGACAGACTGGTACAGTCCGGTGCTGGGGATCGCGCTGGTCATCTCGATTGTCAATCTGGGCGCACCGCTCGATTATCACCTGATTATCGGCGCCGGCGTCTATACGGCGGTGTACATCCTCTCCCGCGCGGCGGGAAAATATTTCGGCGCCCGTTTCGGTGCGACAGTCACGCACATGCCGGAAACGGTCCGGAAATATCTCGGCCTGACACTCCTGCCGCATTCCGGTGTCTCTCTGGTGTTTACCGGCATCATCTGTCAGACACTGGCATCGGCGCCGCAGCTGGCGCAGATAGTGCAGGGCACCATAGCCGCGGCGGCGGTGATCAACGAGATTATCGCGGTCATTGCCGCCAAGAAGGGGTTCGAGCTGGCCGGAGAAATCAGGAAAGGGCTGCGAAAGGCAGAAGCGCAGAATCCGGATTAATAACACCAATGAACAAAGTACGAATCAGCCTGTTTCCTGCAGGAGGCGGACTGATTCGTGCTTTTCTTTTTACCTTTTCTCCCCGATCGGGAGACGTTTTCACACTGCCAATACGCCGGAATCTTCGTTCTTGTTTTCACTGCCTTCAGAAGAAAGATATGCGTTAAAACTTCATGATGGGATATTGACAAAAGCACATCATTGATATATTATAATGATAGTAAATCAATCAAATGCCATCATTTCCGGCGGAAAG
>OMWM01000001.1 GCA_900314775.1 uncultured Eubacteriales bacterium
CACGGTGCAAACCTTGGGAGTCGCTTTGGGGTTCGTCGGCAACTACGCCCCTTATGGACTTTCACCACAGACTGACGGCATGCCCGTCATACGAAAAAAGAGGATGACGGGCAGCTGATCTGCCTGTCACCCTCTGCAGTGTCCCTGTCAAAGTTTATGATAATCAAAAATAAATTACTTCGCGTATTCAACCGCTCGTGATTCTCTGATCACATTTACCTTAATCTGGCCTGGATACTCAAGCTCAGCCTCTATCTGTTTGGCAATATTTCTTGCCAGCAGAATCATATCGGTCTCGCTTACCTGTTCAGGAACTACCATTACTCGAATCTCTCGTCCGGCCTGAATAGCAAAAGATTTCTCAACTTCCTTAAAGCCGTTGGCGATGTCTTCCAGCTGCTTTAATCTGTTGGTATACGTCTCAAGCGTCTCACGGCGCGCACCCGGTCTGGCTGCGGATATGGTATCTGCTGCCTGTACCAGACATGCGATCAGGGATGTCGGCTCAACATCGCCATGGTGAGACTCAACAGCATTGATCACAATCGATGATTCCTTGTACTTGCGGCAAAGATCCGCACCGATCTGTACATGTGTACCTTCCACTTCATGATCCACCGACTTACCGATATCATGAAGGAGACCGGCACGCTTGGCAATCCGCACATCCTCGCCTACCTCTGCTGCCAGAAGTCCGGCGATCTGTGAAACTTCTACAGAATGCTTCAGGGCATTCTGGCCATAGCTTGTTCTGTACTTCATTCTTCCGAGAAGCTTGATCATCTCCGGATGAAGTCCGTGAACGCCGCACTCCAGTGCCGCTGCTTCACCTTCTTCACGCATCGTGTTCTCGACTTCTTTCTGAGACTTCTCGACAATCTCTTCGATTCTTGCAGGATGAATTCTGCCGTCCACGATGAGCTTCTCAAGCGCAATTCTCGCGACTTCCCTTCTGACCGGATCAAAGCAGGAGAGAATAACTGCCTCCGGTGTGTCATCGATAATAAAATCGACACCGGTGAGACTCTCCAGTGCACGTATATTACGGCCCTCACGGCCGATGATACGTCCCTTCATCTCGTCATTCGGAAGCTGCACAACAGAAATTGTCGATTCCGCGACGACTTCTGCCGAGCACCTCTGAATAGCCGAAACCACGTACTCCTTCGCTTTCTTGCCCGCTTCTTCCTTGGCGCGGGTATCAAGCTCCTTGATCTTCAGTGCTGTTTCATGCTTGACATCGTCTTCCACTGTTTTGAGAAGATATTCTTTTGCCTGTTCGGAGGTTAACCCTGAGATTCTTTCGAGTTCCTGTAAGCGCTTCTCACTGAGAGCCTCGACCTCTGACCGACGCTTGTTCAGTCTGTCCTCTCTCGATGTCAGCTGGTTTTCCTTCTTCTCGAGCACTTCAGACTTGCGGTCAAGTGTCTCCTCCTTCGTCAGCAAACGCTTTTCAAACTTCTGTAACTCCGCACGCCGTTCCTTGCTTTCCTTTTCAAGTTCATTCCTGGTCTTAAGGGTTTCCTCCTTAAGCTCTATCATTCCCTCTCTCTTGCTGGTCTCCGCAGCCTTCAAAGCATCATCGATAATCTCTCTCGCTTTATCTTCTGCGGCTCCCAGCTTGGACTCTACAACCTTTTTTCTATAAGAGATTGCTGCATTCCAAACGATCAATGCGGTTACGGCGATAGCTGCAATGAGAATAATCAACCACGTAACTGTCGCCACTGCCGTAATTGCATGCACAGGAGCACCTCCTTATTAAATTTTCATTGTACATAATACAACACAATAATTGTATGCTTTTTTTAACGGACTGTCAAGAAAAAGACACCGCCATTTGCGGCGGTAAACCGTGCAATGACGCATATATTGTGTCTAAATACATAATACTTATCGATATCATGTACTTAATAAAGAGCATGTCCGCCGTACTGCATAAAACCGGCGTTCATGGATTGTCCTGCCCGTCCTCCTGCAGGACGCTCCGGATCTCCGGCCAGCGGTATCCCTTCCGGGCACAGGCCTGGCAGAACTTCACGATCTCCTTCTCACCGCGTGCAAGCAGCGCATCTACAGAGCCGTATCGGCGCGCAGCCTCACGCCGAATGCCCGCGATATCATCCCAGCCGGCCTGTTCGAGTGCCTGGCTGATCACGCTGTCTTCCACGCCCTTCTCCCGCAGGCGGTACACCGCCATCTGGCGGCTCATCGTATTCATGTGAGCAGAAAGAAATTCCAGCGCAAAGCGCATGTCATCCAGATAATGATAGGAATCAACATACTGAACGCCCATCTGCGCATACTGCGGCGCCAGTCCCTTCTTCACCAGAGCCCGCCGCAGCTCCTCCTGCGCGTAGTCCCGGCGCAGCAGCATATCCATCGCCATCCGGCCTGCCTTGCGGGCTATTCTCTCCCGCAGCTGCTCTTCTTCCTGAGGCGTGAGTACATCGCCTTCATGGAGGTCCCATTCCTCCGCTTCCGACGCGCTTAAAACAAATGCAGGTTCCCCGTCAATGGAAACCCGCATCTTCTTCCGTGTAACCGGTTCAATCTCAGTAATCGTCATCAGCTGTCCTGCTCATCCTCATCTGACAGCGCACTGTCATCCTGCAGTCCGTAGTATTCACGCACCTTGTTCTCGACTTCCTGCATGATCTCCGGATGTTCGGTCAGATACTGCTTCGTATTCTCACGGCCCTGACCGATCTTGGCATCATTATAGGAATACCATGCGCCGCTCTTGTTGATGACGCCGATATTGGCAGCGAGATCCAGTATATCGCCTTCTCTCGAGATACCCTTGCCGAAAATAATATCAAATTCCGCCACCTTAAAAGGCGGTGCGATCTTGTTCTTCACGACCTTGACACGTGTCCGGTTGCCGATAATCTCGCCGTTCTGCTTGATCGACTCGATGCGGCGGATATCAAGGCGAACCGATGAATAGAACTTCAGGGCACGTCCGCCGGTTGTCGTCTCCGGATTGCCGAACATCACGCCGACCTTCTCTCTGAGCTGATTGATGAAGATTACAATGCAATTCGACTTGCTGACAACCGCAGTCAGCTTGCGCAGTGCCTGCGACATCAGTCTGGCCTGCAGACCGACATGTGCATCGCCCATGTCACCGTCAATCTCGGCCTTCGGGACAAGCGCCGCAACCGAGTCAATGACAATGATATCGATCGCACCGGAACGCACCATGGTATCCGTGATCTCCAGTGCCTGCTCGCCGCTGTCCGGCTGTGAAATATAGAGGTTATCGATATCCACGCCGATGTTCCTCGCATAGGATGGGTCCAGTGCGTGCTCGGCATCGATAAAGCCCGCTATGCCGCCGCGCTTCTGCACTTCCGCTACCATGTGAAGAGTCAGTGTCGTCTTACCGGAAGATTCCGGTCCGTAGATCTCAATGATTCTGCCGCGCGGAATACCGCCAAGTCCAAGTGCGATATCAAGACTCAGGGAACCTGTCGGGACTGTCTCGACATCAATCGCATTCCCCTTATCGCCAAGCCTCATAACAGAACCCTTGCCATAATCCTTCTCAATACGCGCAATCGCCGCGTCCAGTGCTCTCTGCTTCTCGTCTCTATCCATCAATTATCTGTTCTCCTCATTTACTCTTCATGGATGAACAGCCGTCCGCATGTCACGAACATCTGTTCGAATCTGTCTATATCATACTCCTGAATCCATTTCCTGTCAATACAATGGTTCCGGATTTCGCAATCATTATAACATCGCGGCAGACGCCGTTCAATTAACGTTGTGCGCTGTTTCCGCCGCTTTTCCGACATCATTCGACACGCTCTGCCTAAAACCGTCAGGCCTCTTTATCCTTTTTCTGCTTATCATCCGGATAGATCAGCTTCGTCTGCACATGCCGGTCAATCAGCACAATCATCGCGAGTGCAGCCGCCACACCGGCAAAACCGGTTATCATCGCCGCCGTTCTGCTCTCCACCGATACACCGCCGTACATGAGCAGCAGGGAAACACAGTTGGCGCTGATATGGCACAGAACCGGCGCCCGCAGGCTGCCGTATTTCTCATACGCATACGCCAGCATCAGGCCCAGGGCAAAAGCATAAATTCCCTGCACGATATTGCCATGCATGACGCCGAAAAACACGGCGGACATCACAACGGACAGCGTCACGCTCATGAACTGCCGCATCCTCTGATAGATCAGGCCGCGGTATACCATCTCCTCGCAGATCGGCACCACAAAGCCGATGCCGATGATCTGCACGGCCACGGATCCGGAAAACAGGGAGCTTTCCGCCTCCTGAAAGGCTTCTGAAGACTCGGTAAGGCTGGTCAGATTGATCAGGAAATTGCCTCCTATAGAAGCCGCTGCCGCCATCGCGGCCGCCGCCGCATACCAGAGTCCATGCTTTTTCTTCTCATAATAAAATCTTCGCTTCGGCCGGTCACGGCGCATCATAAACGCAAGCGGAATGATGGAAATACCGGCGGCGATCACCTGAAATGTCATCGTATAGCGGGCCAGAATGCGGGATATATTGTTCATATCATGCAGACTGGCCGAACCTGCCAGAGAAACTGTTACAATGCCGAGTGCCGTGACGGCAAAGGTAATGCCGTAATAGACCAGTACCGGCGTGATGAGTCCAAGTATGATGGACGGGATGATTTCCTTTCTCAACGGATCCGCCTTTCTTAATTAAATGAGAGGGAAGGCTGCTTCCCCCGCCGCCGCGGCGCCCGCCGGAGTCCCGTGCAGAGATCCTGCCGCGCACCCGCGCATAATATGGATAAAACCGGTGCTCCATGCGGAAGACCGGTTTTACCTGATTCCTTATCTTATCTGAATGTAAGCCTGCCTGTAAGCCGAGTTATGTCTTGGATGATCATCTATCTAGACCGGACGTTACCGCCCGGTTCAAGCGACCTACCCTAAAACACGCCGGGTCAGCGTATCGTTTTATATGCGGTCTTGCTTCCGGATAGGGTTTGCATGTGCCCTCCCCGTTACCGCGGAGGCGGTGAGCTCTTACCTCGCCTTTCCACCCTTACCGGCTGAAAGCCGGCGGTTTATTTCTGTTGCACTTTCCTTAGGGTCACCCCCACCGGACGTTATCCGGTATCCTGCCCTGAGAAGCTCGGACTTTCCTCACCTGCGGACTTTCGTCACCTGCAGCCGCGATCATCCGGCAGACTTACGATGAGATACTAACACGAATTCCGGGCATTTTCAAGCGGCAAGGCGGTATTTTATCGGCATCAGAGGCAGAAAAATGCGAAATCCCGCTTTCTCCTCTCACACCACGTCAAAGCAGCTTCCGCCGATAAATTCCCGCAGAATCGAGTTTTTCGGCACATCGTCTCCGCTGTACGTAAGAAAATAATTCAGGAATTTCAGCAGCCGCATCGCCTCGCCGTACTCCGGTTTGTCCGGTGTCACAGAGAACAGAAGCGGCTCGGCATACTGCTTGAGCACGCTGATCTCATAGATCAGCGCCGAATTGAATATCGCATCGCACTGGTCCTGGAACGGGAAAATATTCTGGTCTTCCCCGTGCCTTACCGACTGCCACATACTCAGCGTCTCCTCCGCCGACGCGCCTCTCGTCCGCGCATCGCGGCAGAGACGGCGGATCAGGCGGCCGTCGCTTGTCGAAATTCTCGAGTGATGGTCGAGATTCAGCCAGGTCAGCGCACTGATATAGATCTTGTATTTGCGGTCCCTCGGCAGCGTATTGGTCAGCTCGTCATTGAGCGCATGGATGCCTTCGAGCACCAGCACCTCATCCGGGTCGATCTTCAGCGGAATGCCGTTTTCCTTGCGTTTCCCGCTGGTAAAATCATAAACCGGGATCTCCACCTCACGGCCTGCAATCAGTCCCTGCAGGTCCTCGTTCAGCTTTCCGATATCCAGTGCCCGGATTGTCTCGAAATCATAGTTGCCGTTTTCATCGCGCGGCGTCTGGGAATGATCCAGATAATAGCTGTCGAGCGGAATCGGATGCGGCCGAAGGCCAAGCACCTGGAGCTGAATCGAAAGCCGGTGGGAAAATGTCGTCTTGCCGGAGGAAGACGGGCCCGCAATCAGGATGACCCGCTTTCCGCTTTTGACGATATCCCCGGCGATCTCCGCAATATTTTTCTCCTGCATCGCTTCCTGCACGAGCATCAGATCCAGAATGTCTCCGTCGGCGATTGCCTTGTTGAGATCCGCCACCGTCATGACGCCTCTCTTTTCGCTCCACCGCGTTGCGGATTTGAGCGACCCGAACATCTTATGCGGCGGGTCAAACGTCGGCATCTGATCCGGCTCCTGTGCCAACGGCAGCTGAATGACAAAGCCCTCATCATAGGAAATCAGTTCAAACTTCTGGATATAAGAGGCATCCGGTGCCATGAAGCCGTACAGATAATCCGGTGTATCTTCAATCGTATAATAATTGATCCGCGAATCGATGCGGTAGTACATCGTTCTTGCCTTCTCGTGCAGACCGTTCTCCTCAAAGACCCGGATCGCGTCGCGTTTTTCCGCGTTGTGCTTTACGATATCCGTCTTCGCATCCACGATTTCATGCATCCGCGCGCTTACCTTGTCAAGGAGCGCCTGCGGAACTTCTTTCCTGCTCTTGAGTTCGCAGTAATAGCCTTCATCAAGAGAATACTGCACAACGAGAGAGCGCGCATCCTCTTCCGGCAGCACGTCGCACAGCGCCTTATACATGATAAATACCGCCGTGCGCCGGTAAATCATGTTGCCGACCGGATCATGCACCGTCACAAATTCCACCTGCGCGTCTCTGTCCGCTTTTTCATCGAGTTCTTTCAGCTTGTGATCTACCTTAACGGCAATAATCATCCAGCGGCATTCTTTCTGAAAATCGCGGCTGATTTTCTGGTACGTCGTTCCCTTTTCATAGGTGTACTCGCTGCCGTCTATTTTAAGTCTAATTTCTTCTGCCATTTTCTGTCACCTTAAATATCATAAAACGGAGCAACGTCCCTGTCTTCAAAAACCTCCGCCTCCGGGAAATTTTCCGCCAGCCACTGTTTCATATAAGACACGAAAATATGCTCCAGGCCGTAATGTCCTGCGTCAATCACGCAGAGTCCCTTTTCGTTGCAGTCGATACCGTAATGATGGTCGACATCGCCGGTTACCAGCACCTGCGCGCCGGCGGCCAGTGCTTCCTCAGCCATGCCGCCGCCCGATCCCGGGCAGCAGGCAATCCGGCTCAAAACCGTATCGCGTGCGCCGAAGCACCGCACATCCTGCAGGCCGAAACGTTCACGGATCTGCACCGCCAGATCCTGCAGCGTCATCGGTGCCGGCACATGGCCGACAAAGCCGATGCCGATCGCGCGGCCGTCTTCCTCACCCGTGATTTCGAGCGGTCTGTCCTTAATAACGCCCATCTGCTGCGCGGCGATATCCGCCATCACTGCGACATCAAAATTCGTGTGCATCGCATAGCAGCTCATGTCATTTCTGATGAAGGAAATGATGCGGCGGCCGATAAAATCATCCGAACGCACCGATTTCACCGGGCGGAAAAGCAGCGGATGATGCGTGAGCATCATGCCGCAGCCCGCCTGTGCAGCCGCTTCGATCGCGCTGCTGCGGGCATCCAGAGCCAGATAAATCCGTTTTACCTCGCCCTCCGGGCTGCCGACCTGCAGTCCCGGATTGTCCCAGTCCATCGCATAAGCCGGCGGTGCCAGCTTCTCCAGTGCCTCAATCAGTTCCTTTCTGTCCATCTTCGCCTCCGTTTCCGCCCTTGCCGGTCAGGTTCTTCACCTCGGACGGGTCCTTGACCAGCTCTGCCATATCCGCCAGACGTTCCGGCGAAATGCCAAGTTCTTCTGCTATTTCTTCCCGTGTCGCCTCACGGCCATACTCTTCCTCAAATTCGTCGCTGACGCGCTTTGCCTCGTTCAGCGTATCCGCCACCTGGTCGCCGATTCCGATATCCCGTGCCTGTTCCGTAATGGCCTTCATGATCGCGCTGCGGACATAGCCCGTGATGAATTCTGCAAAAGTCATATGGTATTTTCTGCCGTAGTCCCTGAACTCGCTCACGCCTTCGATCAGGCCGGTGCTGCCTTCCTGTACGAGATCATCAAACGGGACGCCGCGGCCATGATACTCCCTGGCAATCGGAATCACGCGCCGCAGATTATATTCAATCAGGATCTGCTGCGCATCCTCGTCGCCGCCCAGATATTTATTTACCAGTCTCTCCTGTTCCTCTTCCGCCAGCGGCTCCTTCTCAGACAGCTCCCGGATATACTCGTGCACCGGGTCGTCGCTGCTGATATCATCCGGTAAGGTAAGATCAAACAGGTCCTCCGTTTCCTGCGGCTGGCTGCTCTGCGCCGGCGTGTCGTAGGAATCGTCATACTCGATGCCCGCCCGGATGATGTAATCCGTAATGGCCATGTACTGGGCATCCGTCACGTCCATGTCCTGAAAACGTTCACGGATGACCTTTGCATTGAGCGGCACGCCGCTGATGCGGGCGTCATCGATCAGGTCGTTCAGTTTCTGTCTGAAAACATCTATTTCGCTGTCCACTTATTCATCCTCCTGCAGTTTTATCTTCAGGTCATTCAGCATTCTGCGGCCCTGTATATACCGCTCCATCGCCTCCGGGTCAGACGCATGTTCATTCCGGTAGCGATCCAGGGAATCCCGCTTGATCCGCTTTACCAGGTCGTTGACCGCCTTGCTGCGGGCACCGTGTCCGTCCGCCCCGGCCAGCGTGGTGTTGAAAAGCTCGCAGACCGTATTGTACTCATCCGTATTTTCAAAACTGTCCACAATCCGGACAGGTGTTATGGAGCCTTCTTTTTTATACTGATCGTAAATCATGCCGGCCACCTTGCGGCAGAGCGGATCGCTGAAATCCTCCGGTTCGAGGATGCCGTCCAGCACGTCGATCAGCTTCGGTTCATTGCTGAACCAGGATATCATCAGCTTCTGTGCCGAAAGCAAACTGTCATCTTTTCTGGCGGCCGGCGCCTCTCTTCCGGCGCGCTGTCCCGTCTCAGAACGGTGTGCATCCCGTATCACCTGTTCTTCCGTCATGGATGCGCCAAGGCGATTGACCAGATCGCGGAAATCTTCGAAACGGACGCCATATTCCGCCGCAAATGCCTTCTCATAGCTGTCTCGCACAACCGGCTCCCCGAAAATCAGCATCTTTCTGGCACTGGCCTGTATGAAATCAGACCGCTCACCGGGATCTGTCATATCGTACCGGCCTGCCATCTGCTCGATCTCAAACATAAAGCCGTTCTGTGCCTTTTCAATCACTTCTTCAAATTTATCCCTGCCGAATTTCTTGATATACTCATCCGGGTCCTTGCAGGGTTCCATGCGGATCACGCGCACGTTGATCCCGGCTTCCCGCAGCACAGGGATCGCCCGCAGCGCCGCATCGTGGCCGGCCTCATCGCTGTCGTAGGCAAGCCGCACCTCTTTGGTGTAGCGCTTGAGCAGCAGGCAGTGCTCCGATGTGAAAGCCGTGCCCAGCGACGCCACCGCATTGGTAAAGCCCGCCTGGTACATCTGAATCACATCCATGTATCCCTCACAGAGGATCAGATAATTGCGCCGCGTCCGCCGCGCATAGTTCAGTCCGTAGAGGTTTCTTCTCTTGTTGAAAATATCCGTCTCATTGGAATTGAGATATTTCGGCTTCCCGTCGCCCATGACACGCCCGCCGAACGCAATCACCTTGTTATTCACATCCATGATCGGAAACATGACGCGGTTCCAGAATTTGTCCCGGAATCCGCGCTTCTCGTCGGCGTTGAAAAGGCCGGTGTCCCTGAGCAGCTCATCGCGGTAGCCGCGGCTTTTCATAAACTGATACAGTTCATCGTTATATTTGCCGGCATAGCCGAGGCCGAAATGAAGAATCGTATCGTCCGTCAGCTCCCGGCCTTTCAGATACCGGCGTCCCTGTTCGCCGGCTTCCGATTTCAGCTTCAGATAATAATACTCCGCGGCCAGCTTGTTGACGTCGAGCAGCTGCTGCCGGCGGCTGGCCCGCTGCCGGTCCGCCGCGCTCTGGTGCTCCGGCAGCTGCATGCCGGCCCGCTCGGCCAGCTGATGCACGGCTTCGTCAAAGCTCAGATTCTCATATTCCATCAGAAACGTAAACACACTGCCGCCACGGTGGCAGCCGAAACAGTAATACATCTGCTTGGACGGGCTGACGGAAAAAGACGGCGTCTTCTCGTTATGAAACGGGCAGAGTCCGAAATAATTGCTGCCTTTTCTCTGCAGCTTCACGTAGCCCCCGATGATGTCCACAATATCGTTTCTGCTTCTGATTTCTTCTAACAGTTCATCCGAATAATGCATCTGTCTGTCCTTAACAAATTGTCCATGCCTTTGGTATAAAAAGGTCCTCGTACAAGGTAATCGAATACTGGTCGCTCATACCGGAAATATAGTCGCACACGATGCGTTCCGGCGACCAGACGCCCTCTTCGATCATCTTCACATACTCCGGCGGCATCTTGTCCGGATGAGAAAGAAAATAGCCGTACAGAACCTCAAGCATGTTTTTGGCTTTCTCCTCCTGATCTTTCGCCTTGGAATGACGGTAGACATGTTCAAACATATACTCGCGCATGCCGATCATCGCGTCGCCGACCTTTTTGGAGACATGGATGTCCGGCTGGTTCATGCTGCTGTCTATCGTATCATGGATCATGACGTTCAGGCGTTCCTTGATGCTGCTGCCGAGCACATCCGTGTATTCCTTCGGCAGCATATCTTCCGTAATAATCCGGCCGCGCAGCGCATCATCGATATCATGATTGATATAGGCAATCTTATCGGATATACGCACAACGCGCCCTTCCAGCGTGGCCGGCATCAGCGCGATCGAATGATTGAGCATGCCGTCACGCACTTCCTTCGTCAGATTCAGGCCCTTGCCTTCCTTCTCCAGCACTTCCACAACCCGCACGCTCTGCTCGTTGTGCCGGAACCCTTCCGGGCAGATCCGGTTCAGCACCGTCTCGCCGGCATGGCCGAATGGTGTGTGGCCGAGATCGTGTCCCAGGGCAATGGCCTCTGTCAGATCCTCGTTCAGGCGAAGTGCCCGCGATATCGTCCGGGCGATCTGCGCGACCTCCAGCGTATGGGTCAGCCGCGTCCGGTAGTGATCGCCGAGCGGCGCGAGAAACACCTGCGTCTTATGCTTGAGCCGGCGAAACGCCTTGCAGTGCAGGATGCGGTCGCGATCTCTCTGATAGACCGGACGGATATCGTCCTGCGGCTCTTCGCGGTCTCTGCCCTTCGATTCGCTGCTGAGCGATGCATACGGGCTGAGATATGCCTTCTCCCATGCTTCCTGTTTTTCTCTGATATTCATAAATACGCCTGCCAATCTGAAATTACAAAAAAGGCCATGGCTAACCGTTAAGTTATCCAATGGCCGTTTTCTGCCGTTTTTCGACGTTACTTTACAATCTGCTGCGTGCTGATCAGCTTCTGTTTGAGTTCGCTCTCGATCTTCTCCAGCTCGGCTTCCGCCTCTTTCCGTTTCTGACGGCCATCGGTCTGGATCTGCATTACTTCATCCAGTGTGGAAATAAGATCTTCGTTCGTCTTCTGCAGTGTCTCCATATCGACTATGCCGCGCTCAGACTGCTTTGCGATATCGATCGAAGCTGTCTTGAGTTTCTCCGAATTCTCGCGGAGCATCTGGTTGGTCAGTTCGGAAACTGCCTGCTCCGCCTTCGCTGCTTCCGAAGAATGCTGCAGGCCAAGCGCAATGACCATCTGGCTCTTCCAGAGCGGAATGGTGTTGACGAGCGTGGACTGGATCTTGTCCGACATCATGATGTCGTTGTTCTGCACAAGACGGATCTGCGGTCCCATCTGCAGGGAGATCGTACGTGTCAGTTCCAGATCATGAATTTTCTTCTCGAAACGATTGGCCATCGCCGTAAGATCATTGACCTTCTGGGCATCTTCCTGACTGCCCGTCTCCTTTGCCTTAGCGGCAAGCTGCGGAATCTCGACTTCCTCAACTTCTTTGAGTTTCTTCTTGCCGGCCAGAATATACATGGTCAGCTCTTTATAGTAGGTGAGGTTCAGATCATAGAGCTGATCCAGCGTCGCCACATCCTTCATCAGTGTTACCTGATGATTTTCGAGGGAATTGGCAATCGTCTCGACGCTGTTTTCGACTTTGTCATATTTGGCCTTGAGTGCCAGCGTCTTGTTGCCCTGCTTCTTGAAGAAACCGAAAAGGCCTTTTTCCTCTTTATCAATATCGAATCCCTTCAGCTCGACAACCACATCGCCGATCAGCTTGCCGACCTCACCGAGATCCTTACCCTTTACATTATTGAGTGCAGTGTCTGAGAAGGAGGCAACCTTCGCCTGTGCACCGGCACCGTACTGCATGACAAGTGTGGAATTGCTGATATCGATCTGTTTTGCAAACGCGTCGACCTGCTTCTTCTCGTCCTCTGTCAGCACATCCTCTTCCGCCATCTCACCGGCATCTCTGGTCTGTACCTGCGGCTGCGGTGCCTCCGGCGCCTGCGCTGTCTGTCCCTGAAACGGATCCAGTGTAAGGACGGGTTCTGTCTGCATATTCACGTTGTTTTCGGTATCGCTCATGTTAATTCCCCCTTGTTGTGGTAAATTTATCTTCCGTAAGGCCTTCCTGCGCAAGCATGGATTCCAATACGGAAATATCACTGCTTATATCTATCGCCGAATCCTGGAACAGGCTGTCCAGCAGCTTCTCGTAGGCGATATTGATAGTATCGATCGTCTTCTCGATCTCTTCCTTGGATTTGCGGATATTCTCGCCATCGACCGGCTGCTGATCCAGATCCTCATAAGCCTTCACAAGCTTGAGTGTGGTCGGCATATAATACTTATTGAATTTGCGCAGTCTCGGCAGCTGATCCGGCTGTTCCTTCAGTCTGTCCAGAATCCTGCGTACAAGGCTGACCATGGTGTCGAGCTTGGCCGACATCTCCTCACCCGGAATATTGTCATTCGCCTTGCGTATCTCCTCGATATATTTCTCCCCTTCGTAGATCGCTTTGTCGACATCGCTGGCACTTCTGACCTTCTCTTCTTCCCGTGCCTGCTCGCGCTGCTGCTGCTGCCGCTCATACATGCTCTGCTGTGCTGCCAGATACGCCTCGTAGGCGGTCTCATCGAGCATCAGGCAGGTTCCCTGCTCATCCAGTCTTCCATACGGGAAATATCCCTTCTGCAGCATGATCCTCAGCTCTGCTGCGACCTTCTCTTTAGGAAGACCGACAGCGTCGGCCAGATCCTGAACTGAGCAGTAATTCTTATTGCCGATAATTCTGCGGAATACGCGGAAATGCTCAACCCGCTGCTTCTTATCCCGTCCCCGTTTGAAAAGATAAGCACCGCCGGCGGCCAGCGCCATGCAGATGATACCGGCAGAAATAATCGGTATCGCAAAACAAATGCCGCCTGTCACGCCGAACAGCAGCAGGCAGGCTAGACCGATTACCCGCTCCAGAGCGCCTGAGAGAGATTCCGGCGGATTCTGTGCCATGAGCCGTCTGTACACGGATTTCTGATCCGCCGCCCGGTCGCCGCCGTAATGATACTGCACGCCGCCTCCGGCAGACGAATCAAAGGCGGAATTGATCGTCTTTTGTATATTGCTGTTCAGATTCTCAAAATTCAGGGAATCCACCGCATCATCTACAAATGACTGTACCCTTTCGCCAAAGTCGAATTGATCTTTATCAGCCAATCCGGCACCTCCTTATTTTTCCCTTTTCCGTTATTATACCGTATCCTTCCATATTTTTAAAGATATTCTGTGTTTACACGGCATTACCGGGAAAGTTCCAGCGTCCTGTCGTAGGCCGCCTTCAGCGCCCGCTGCGTGACGGCATCCAGATCGTCTTTCCGGAAGCTCTTTACGCCTTCGATCGTACTGCCGCCAGGGCTGCACACGTTATCCGTCAGCACATCCAGGTCCTCTCCGCTTTTTATGGAAAGCAGCGCCGAACCGGCTGCCGTCGCCTCGGCCAGCGTCTGCGCCATCTGTTCCGGCAGTCCCAGACTGATGCCCGCTTTCTTCATGGCATTGATGAACATGAAAATATAAGCCGGCCCGCATCCGGAAATCACCGATGCCGCATCGATCTGCTCTTCCTCCAGATCGACCAGGGTTCCCGCGTCTGCCAGGTCTTCATGGAAAATGGAAAACGCCTCATCGTCCACAAGGCTGTTCCTTGCCGTCAGTATGACGCCCCGTCCGATTTCCGCCGGCGTGTTCGGCATGATGCGGATTACCGGGCACTGCCTGCCCGCCATCGTGCAAACGCTCTTCATCGTCTTGCCGGCTGCCATCGTGACAAGCAGCACGTCCTCTCTCTCGGCGAGGATCGGCTGCAGATCGGCCAGCACGGCCGGCATGACCTGCGGTTTTACGGCGAGCAGAATGCACTGCGCCATCGCCGCGGCGTCGCGGTTGGAGCCGCATGCCGCACCGAGCTCGTCTGCCAGCTTCTGCGCTTTCTCCGGTGTCCGGTTGGACAATATCATGCGCTCTGCCGGTACCTTTTTGGCAAGGGCTCTGGCAAGGGCGCCGCCCATATTGCCCGTACCGATAATTCCGTATCTGTATTTCATCATTTTGCCTCCGTTATCGAATCTGTCCGTTTCCGTGAATCACATATTTGTAAGAAGTCAGTTCAAAAAGCCCCATCGGTCCGCGGGCATGCAGTTTCTGCGTGGAAATGCCCATCTCGCAGCCAAGACCGAACTCGCCGCCATCGGTAAAACGTGTCGACGCATTGACATAGACAGCCGCGCTGTCCACATCCCGGGTAAATAACGCCGCACTGCCGGCGTCATCCGTGATGATCGCTTCGCTGTGTCCGGTGCTGTGCATGGCAATATGCGCAATGGCTTCCTTTACATCGCCGACAATTTTCACCGCAAGGATGTAGTCGAGGAACTCCGTATCAAAGTCCTCCGGCCCTGCAGGCACGCCGTCGATGATCTGCGCCGCCTCCGGATCGAGCCGCAGCTCTACCGGGGTAAGGCCCTGCGCCTTGCGCTCATCAACCAGCTTTTTACGAAGGGCCGGCAGAAATGCCGGTGCGATCTTCCGGTTGACAAGCAGCACCTCCTCCGCATTGCAGACGGACGGGCGCGACGTTTTCGCATTGTTTACGATATTGACCGCCATATCGATATCGGCCGAAGCATCCACATAGATGTGGCAGATGCCGCTGCCGGTCTGGATGCAAGGCACCTTGGCGTTTTCCACGACTCGCCGGATCAGGCCGGCGCCGCCTCGCGGAATCAGCAGGTCGACCAGACCCACCGCTTCCATGAGGGTGTTGGCGCTCTCGTGCGTCAGGTCGGAAACGAGGTTTACCGCATCTTCGGTGATGCCGCAGGCATGCAGCGCTTCTTTGAGGGCTGTCACAACGGCCAGCGATGTGCGGTAGCTCTCCTTGCCGCCGCGCAGAACGCAGACGTTGCCGCTCTTAAAAGCAAGCGAGGCAGCGTCGCTCGTCACATTCGGACGGCTCTCGTAAATAATCGCGATGACGCCTAGCGGGACACGGACCTTCCGGATCTCCAGTCCGTTCGGCCGCCTGATCGTCTTTTCGATATAGCCCACCGGATCCTGCAGTTCAATCAGATCGCGGATGCCGTCTGCCATACCGTAAATGCGGTCATGGTCAAGCATCAGCCGGTCCATCATGACATTGCTGATCGTGCCGCGGGCACTGTCCAGGTCCTTGCGGTTGGCCGCCAGAATATCCTGCTCATGTGCAAGGAGGTTATCCGCCATGGCAGCAAGCGCCGCGTTCTTCTCATCGGTGCTCAGTGCCGCGACGGCCGGTGCGGCCGCCTTTGCTTTTTTACATAATTCAACTGTTGTCTTTTCCATCATCTTCCTCTTCCTTCCGAAGCATCAAAAAATGTTCCCGTAAAATCTCTGCCTTCCACGATGTCATAGAGAATCTCCGGGCGGCTGCCGCTCGCAATCACCATGTTGATGCCTGCTTCCATAGAGAGCTCGGCAGCCTCCAGTTTCGTCCGCATGCCGCCGGTTCCCTGCGTACCCGCCGTATCTCCGGCAAGATCCAGGATTTCCGGCGTGATCTTTTGCACGCATTTGATCAGCCGGGCATCCGGGTTTTTGGTCGGATCCGCCGTGTAAAGGCCTTCGCGGTCTGTCAGAAGCACAAGCAGATCGGCGCCGACCGAACGGGCGACAAGCGCACTCAGCGTATCGTTGTCGCCGATCTTGATCTCCTTGGTGGAAATGGTATCGTTCTCGTTGATAATCGGGAGAATGCCAAGATCCAGCATACGGGTAATGGTATTGGTGAAATTCTGAAATCTCTTCTTATGGTTTACATCCTCGCCGGTCAGCAGAATCTGTCCGGTGACGTGATTGTACTGGCTGAACATCTTGTCGTAAACATACATCAGCTCACACTGTCCAACGGCCGCTGCCGCCTGTTTGCCCGGAATATCGTCCGGCTTGCGGGAGAGGCCGAGCTTGCCGACACCCATTGCGATGGCGCCGGATGAGACCAAAATGACATTGTTGCCGGCGTTCTTGATATCCGCAAGCACCTTGCAGAGCTGTTCCACACGGCGGATGTTGAGATTGCCTGTTTTATAGGTCAGCGTCGAAGAACCGACCTTCACTACGATTTTCATCTGTCTTCTCCTTGTATTATTCACTGCGTACGTAATTGCCCAGAATCTTGAAGGCCGTCGTCTCGCGCCGCAGCCCTGCCAGCGCATTGCGGATGCCAACGTCATTCAGGCTGCCGTCCAGGTTGACGAAAAAACGATATTTCCATTTCTCTCCCTGAATCGGCCTCGACTCGATCCGCGTCATATTCAGTCCGTTGTAAATCAGGTAGCCGAGTGCTCGGTAAAGACTTCCGGATTCATGCTGCAGTTCAAAGGTCAGTGCCAGTTCGTTGGCATTTTCCTCATATTCCTTCTCGTGCCTGATAATGATAAAGCGGGTGGAGTTATTCTCATTGTCGCTGATATGCGTCCGCAGAATGTCCAGATTGTAATATTCGGCTGCCGCCGGGCTGGCGATCGCCGCCTGCGACGGGTCGCCGTCATCTGCCACACGCATCGCGGAAACAGCCGTATTTTTCAGACTTACCTGATTCCATTCCGGCCGTGAACTCAGGAATTTCGAGCACTGCAGAATGCCCTGCGGGTGCGAATAAACCGTCCTGATGTCCCGGATGCTGCTGCCCTTGACGCCCAGCAGAGCATGCTCCACCGACACAACGTTCTCGCTCACGATACAGTTGTCGTAACGGTCAAGCAGGTCAAATACATCGGCAATAATACCGGTAGACGAATTTTCCTCCGGCAGCACGCCGAACTGCGCCTGCCCGTTCTGCACCTCGCGCATGACATCTTCAAAAGTCGATACGTTGTAGAGATCCGCGTCCCTGCCGAAAAAGCTGAGTGCTGCCTGGTGGCCGTAAGCACCCGGCATTCCCTGATAGGCAACGCGCCCTTCGGCCTTCCTGATCTGCGGAATCTGCTTGTAGCCAAAACTGCTGCTCTCCGGCTGCTCTATGATTTCGTACTGGCGCATCCGGCTGATGGTCATCAGCTGGTTGAACAGCGCCTGTGCTCCGTGCTGATATTCCGGCTTTGCCACGCTGTTTTTCACGTTCTCGATCTTGGCCTTTTCCCGCACCGGATCGTAAACGTTCATGCCATGCTCGATTTTATACTGCGCGACTTCCTCGCTTGCTTCCATTCTCCGGACAAAAAGATCGATGATCTGCGCATCAATCTCGTCCAGCTGCTTTCTGATTTCTGTCAGTTCCATATTATTTCTCCGCTTCCAGCTGTGCCAGCATCTGTTCCACCGTAATACCCAGCAGCGGATGGCGCCGATAGCCGGCGATCTGCGCGAGCGGCCGGAGAACAAATTCACGATTTGCCATGTCGATATGCGGAATATGCAGATCCGGCGTATCGATTACCTTGTCATCATAGAAAACAATGTCAAGGTCGATCGTCCGCGGTCCCCAGCGGCGCTGGTGCTCGCGCCCGAGTGCTGTCTCAATGGCATGCAGCTGATCCAGCAGCGCATCCGGCGTCTTCAGCGTGCGCAGATGCACGCAGCCGTTCAGAAACAGCGGCTGATCGGTAACGCCGTACGGCTTTGTCTCGATGATATCCGAGATCTCTTTAACCTGGTTGTCATCCGTGCTCCCCAGCATCTCCAGCGCCTGGTCGATGTAGCTCTTCCGGTCGCCGATATTGCTGCCGAAGCTCAGATACGCATCGTGCCAGCGGCGTTTGATGCGCACGCTGACCGTGCCGAACGAATATCTGACCGGCGCGTCCGGCTTTTCCAGCTCAATGGCAATCTCGCAGATGCGCGGATACTTCATCAGCAGCATCCTCGCAATATTGTTCGCTTCCGTCTCAATCAGCTTATACGGCCTGCCCTGCATATACTCGACGATATCGCGGCATACTTTGGCATAATTGACTGATTTTTCCAGTTCGTCATTTTCCGCCGCCTCAGCCGTATCGAAAAAGAGCTCTGCCGTCACATAAAAACGCTGTCCCAGTGTGTTTTCCTCCGGGTTGACGCCATGATAAGCGTAAACCTCGAGTCTTCTGATCAGTATACTGTCCATAACTTACCTCTCTCACTCATTCTATAAAAGCCGGTCTTATCCGCATCCGGTCATTGCTTTCTCAGAAGCCGGTCTTATCCGCATCCAGAATGGCCTTCGTCATCTGGATAATACGTTTATTCGCTTCCACATCATGCACACGGACAAATGCTGTGCCGCTGAGTACGGCCATGACCGTCGTCGCCAGCGTTCCTTCCAGGCGCTGGTCCACCGGCATATGCAGGGTATTGCCGATAAATGACTTGCGCGATGTGCCAAGCAGCACCGGAAATCCCAGACGGTTGAAAATTCTCAGCTTGTTGCAGATTTCAAGGTTCTGCTCCGTGTCCTTGGCAAAACCGACGCCCGGATCAAGTATGATCTTCTCACGCGGTATGCCGCAGGCAATCGCGTGCTCTGCAATCCCCTTCAGATCCTGATAGACATCGTAGATAAAATCGTTATACTCCGCCTTTTTCTGATTGTGCATCAGGCAGCAGACGGCGCCGGTTCTGGCAATCGTACCGCCCATAAAGGCATCAAATTTAAGCCCCCAGATGTCATTGATCATATCGCACCCGTTCTGCATGACGGCTTCCGCGACCCTGGATTTATAGGTGTCCACGGAAACCGGAACGTCAAACTCCTCCTTGATCATGCGGACTACCGGAATGACCCGCTCCAGTTCCTCGTCCGCACTCACCATCATGGCGCCGGGGCGGGTGGACTCACCGCCGATGTCGATGATATCGGCGCCTTCGTTCAGCATCTGCTCCACGTGATGTTTCGCATAATACAGCTTGTTGTACTTGCCGCCGTCTGAAAAGGAATCCGGCGTTACATTCAGGATGCCCATGATGTAAATATTGTTCTTCGTGTCAAATTCTCTCTTGCCGATTTTCATTGCGTTTCCCTCCTGCAATCTGCCGCAGTCCCGCCAGTGTGGACAGCGAGCCGAAATGAACGGCAGCACCGCCGCTGCCGGCCTGTGTCAGAGCAGCCTGCACCGCTTCACGCTGCGTTGCGCAGGCAATACTCTCTGTAAAATATTTTCCCGCCGCGCGGGCGAGCATCCCGGCATCCAGGCCCCTGCGGCCCGGCGGCCGGAATGTATAAACTGTATCCGAAACCTCTGCCATGATACGCAGCATGGTGTCGTAATCCTTGTCTGCAAATACGCCCATAATAAGAACGATCTTGCGGTCCGGCAGATATTTCCTGATCGAATCGGCCAGCGCCGCCGCACCGTCCGGATTATGCGCACCGTCTTCCAGCAGCAGCGGGCTGCGCTGCACGATGTCAAAACGGCCGGGCCAGACTGCCTCCCTGAGGCCCGTCCGGATATTTTCTTCCGAAAGCCCCAGCATCTCCATGGCATCAACCGCCGTAACCGCATTCGCAATCTGGCAGGTTCCCAGCAGACGGATATTCAGATCCTTATATCCATTATAATCAAATGTCTGCCCGCTCTCCAGACTGCGGCGGATATTCGTCACTTCTGACGGGCTGGCAAAACGATAGTCTATGCCGCGTTCCCTGGCAGCTGCTTCCAGCACGGCCGCCGCCCTTGCATCGCCGCGGCAGAATACCGCCGGACAGCCCGGCATAAGAATGCCGGCCTTCTCACCGGCAATCTCTTCGATGGTATTGCCCAGAAACTGCATGTGATCCATCGCAATATCCGTGATCACGCACAGCCAGGGCTTCGCGATCACATTCGTGGCATCCAGGCGGCCGCCCATACCGGTCTCCACAACCGCCGCGTCGCAGCCGCTTTCGGCAAAATAGGCGTAAGCCATGGCCGTCTCTGTTTCAAAAGCGGTCGGCTTATCCTCATCATCCTTCGTGATCTGCGCAATCTTCGTGATCAGTGCCGCCGCGTCCTCCTCGGAAATCCATTGTCCGTTTTTCTGAATGATTTCACGGCGTCCGTAGACGGCCGGTGAAATATAGCGGCCGACCGTATAGCCTGCCGCCTGCAGCCCGGCCGCAATCATGGTGCATACCGAACCTTTGCCGTTCGTGCCGGCAGCATGGACAATGCGGCATTTATCCTGCGGATTGCCCATCCGCGCCAGCAGTTCACGGATCCGGTCAAGGCCCGGCCGGATGCCGCTTCTGCCGGCATTATCCATATACTTCAGTGCTTCAGTGTAATTCATCAATCCTCTTTCTGACGGGTAAAACGCCTGCTGCGTGCCCCGCGTAAATATGCAAAACAGATGGAATCTGTTTTTTCCATACAATAATATTATATACTGATATGCGTTAAAAACAAGAATTTACTCCCGTACCCAGCAGTTTACGAGGGTATATTAAAAGCCGGCAGATTGCTCTGCCGGCCTCTTGCTGCGTCAATAGCGGTAATGCCAATATCGAAATGCCATATAGCGCGTCCCAAGGATCAGAATTCATCCAGCACCTGGAAGATATAGAACTTCAGATAATTTGTCTCGTCCATTCCCCAGAGAATCGGGTGATCCGGTGCCTGCGTGTTGAATTCAACCTGTTTCAGACGTTTGTGCACGGACGATGCCGCCTGTGACAGCATCTGCATGAAAAGATCGTTGGTCATAAAATGAGAGCAGGAACAGGTCGCGAGAAAACCGCCGTTTTTCACAATCTTCATGCCCTTCATATTGATCTCACGGTACCCTTTTATGGCCTTTTTCACGGACTTACGTGATTTTGTAAATGCAGGCGGATCCAGAATAACCAGATCGTACTCTTTTCCCTGCTGAGCAAGCATAGGCAGAAGGTCCAATACATCAGCCCGCGCAAAACGTACGCTGTCGCCGAAACCGTTCAGACGGGCATTTTCTCTTGCCTGCTCAATCGCCGTCTCTGATGCGTCCACGCCGGTTACCTGCGCAGCGCCGCCGTATGCCGCATTCAGTGCAAATGACCCTGTATGTGTGAAACAGTCCAGCACTTCCCTGCCGCGGCTGATTTTCTGGACGGCCAGCCGGTTGATCTTCTGATCGAGGAAAAATCCGGTCTTCTGGCCTTCTTTTACATCGACATAATATTTTACGTTATTCTCGGCAATCGGCACCTTGGTGTCAAAGCGATCGCCGATAAAATCATTGATCCGCTCCATTCCTTCGAGGTCACGGTATTTGCCGTCGCTTCGTTCATAAATGCCGCGGATATGCATACCATCCTGCTCGAGAATGTCGGTCATGAGCGGGACAACCTGCTCTTTCATGCGGTCCATGCCCAGCGCGGATACCTGGATGACAAGCACATCCTCGTATTTATCGATGACGAGCCCCGGGAGGTAATCCGCTTCTCCGAAAACGATCCGGCAGCTGCCTGTATCGATCACCGCTTTGCGGTAATCCCATGCCCGCTGCAGTCTCTCACGAAGAAAATGTTCGTCAATGACGGCGTCCGCATCGCGCGTCATCATCCGGATACGAATAACCGAATTGTCGTTGATAAATCCCTTTCCCATAGGATATCCGTCAAAATCTTCAACGCGGACGATATCGCCGTTCTCGTAACTGCCGCGAATCGATGCGATTTCATTATCATAAACCCACATGCCGCCGGCCTTCAGCGTACGGCCTTCTCCCTTTTTCAGGGTAATCACTGCATTATCCATAAATTCTCCTGCCAATACATTTTTTCGCTGTGCGCTTCCTTTTTCCTGTATAAGCCCTTACACAGAAAGTGCCGACTGCTGCGGTCAGCGGTCGGCACTTACAATGGAAAGACTTCTTTCAGGCTTCGATTCCGAGCTCCTTGAGGTAATCAATCACTTCTCCGACATTCTTGAGTTCTTCGAGACGGTTCGTGTCAAACTTCACGCCGTATTCATCCTCAAGATTCATGATCATCTCAAGAAGGTCCAGGGAATCAGCCCCCAGTTCCTTAAAAGTCGTCTCTTCTGTAATCTTGCTGGCATCAATGCCAAGTTCTTCTGATAAAATGGTTCTGATTTTATTTAACATATTCATACTCCTGCCTTTGTGGATTATTGACCGGCTGTACCGGCTGACATTCAGCTGCGCTTGATAAATTCATGACCGCAGCGAGGACAGCGGATTTTGATTCTTCCCTTGCCCTTCGGGATACGGATTTTCTGTCTGCATTTCGGACACACATAGATGCGGTATCCGGCCTGTGCCTGACCGCGTCCGCCGCGCCTGAAAATGCCGAGGAAGCCGTCCCGTACGCGCAGATAACGTTCATTCTCTGCGTATCTCGCTTCCACATTGCGCGAAAGCATCCGAAAATAAATAATACACAGAAGAACAATCGGTATCAGATAAAGGAATGATGAACGCACGAATATGTCAACAACAAGAAGGGCTATACACACATAGAGCATAAAGCGATTCAGGTTGTCATTGCCATATCGTCCCGCCATAAAACTGTTCATGCCGTCACGGAATCTGCTCAAATTCATAACCTCACTTTACTATTTAAGGCGTTTTATGCCTGACAGGGTTATCATACATCATCTACTTCAGAAATTCAATATATGGAAATAAACGTGTTCACGCGATACCCGCTCTATCCCTCACCGGCTGTCACGGCGTTTGCTGCGGCAATGTCTTCATAATCTTCAGTGTCCGCGCTATTCCGGTTTGTATATCATACTCTGCTTTCCAGCCAAGCCCCTGCAGCTTTGCGCTGTCAAGCCGCGCCTTTGTTGCTTTGCTGTATCCGGCAGCTTCTATTTCATCCGGTTTTTCAAAGACTACCTGGCGGCCGCACTGATTCGCAATCAGCTCTGCCAGATCCTTCAGTCTGATATCCGATGCCTCATCGGCAATGTTATACGCTTCTCCCGTCTTTCCGCACAGGAGAACCGTCAGAAGCCCGGTCACGGCATCCGCCATATACGTATAAGAATAATACTGCATGCCTGCACTTTTCAGCACAATATCTTCTCCGGCCAATGCCTTGTGCAGAAACTGTGAGAGTGCTTTTGTATCCGAAGGCAGCAGTGTCGGCCCATACGATCTGGTCAGGCGTGGAATTACGATATCCATTTTTTTCTGCCTGATATACGCCTGGCAGAGGGCCTCGCCGCAGCGTTTGCTTTCCGGATAGCCAGCCCGCAGCGTATTGCAGTCAATATATCCGCAGTAAGATTCATTAAATTTCTCTGTATCCCCGCGGTTTTCGCCGTAAATTTCGTTAGAGGAGGCAAAAGCAAAACGACTGACTGCGTGATCTTCGCAGAAATCCAGCACATTTTTCAAACCGATAATGTTGGCCGTAATGGTGCCGATCGGATCCTGTGCATAGGCCACGGGATGCGTGTTGCTGGCTAAATGCAAAGCATAGCCTAACCTGCCATCCAATTGAAATGTCAACGGCTCATTGACATCACCGGCCAGGAATCGGAAATATTTGCTGTCTGCACAATAACGGAACCGCTCATAGGCTTTTTCAGCATGCCTACCAACTGCATACACAGTGCACTCCATATTGCAATGCAGATTTCTGTACATCAGCACATCGGTCAGAAAAGACCCGATCAGTCCTGCTGCTCCGGTAATCAGGATGGAACTGCCCTGCAGTTTTTCCCATGGAATGGCGGTTTTTGCCGTTCTGCGGACATCTTCTATGTAGAGTTCGTTCTCATAAATATTCATCGCGTTCTCCTGCTATTTCAGCCAATCATCACGATCTGTATTCAGATAAGCTTTGAACATATCCAGATCATCTTTCGTCGTTAATTTAATATTTTTATCAGAGCCGGCTGCAAAGTGAAGACGCACACCGAGTTCTACCATCATGGTATTGGTGTACGAAGAACCATAGATACCGATTTTCTTCTCAAACGCTTCATGATATTTCTCGTCAAGCAGGTCAAAGCGATAAGCCTGCGGCGTCGATACCCTGCGGATCATCTCGCGCGGAATATACTGCGTCGTCGTCGTCTCATCATCCTTATCAACAATAAAAATCTGTTCATTATAAGGCATTGATGTCACTGCGTTGCCGTATTGTTCTGCTTTCTTCAGCACATCCGTCAGCACCGCATCCTCTACCAGCGGACGGATACCATCATGTATGACGATAATATCATCCGGCGCTGCTTTTCCCTCTAAACCGAAAACGCCGTTGCGGATAGATTCCTGCCCCGTGCTGCCGCCGGGAACGATCCATTGCAGCTTACTGATATTGAATTGTCTGGCATAGGCACGCACAACATCATGCCAGCCATCCAGGCAGACTACCTCGATCGCATCGATCATCGGATGTTTCTCAAAACTTTCCAGCGTATAGATCAGAAC
This sequence comes from uncultured Eubacteriales bacterium, assembly GCA_900314775.1. Taxonomy (GTDB): domain Bacteria; phylum Bacillota; class Clostridia; order Lachnospirales; family Lachnospiraceae; genus UBA2912. Next base: position 24,930 of record OMWM01000001.1, read on the forward strand.
CGGCTTGTCGTAAATATGCAGAAACTGTTTGGGAATATCCTGTCCCATGCGGCGGCCGCTGCCTCCGGCTATAATAACAGCAATATGTTTCATTTTCTTATCTCCCCCTACTCGTTTACAGATACCAGGCATCCGGTTCATGCGCAATCCGCTGGTCTTCCGGAGGCAGTGTCATATAGCTGCCATAGCGGTGGCGCAGAATCTTATCATAATCCTTGAAAAGCGGAAAAGTATATCCTTCAAAAGTGCAGTCTATATATTCGTCAAACCATTTTGAAGGATACGTATCCCTTTTTGTCGTCGCCCAGCAAATCGTCCCGCTGTAAGGTTTATAAGACGTATGAGCGTATTCATTCAGTTTTTGCAGAAGTTTTCTGCGATTTCCACGAAGCAAAGTCTGATATACGTGAATATAGATTTCTTCACAAACGAGCGAAGGTCATTGACATCGCAGCGGACAAAATAGCGAAAATAGTCCTCTGTATATTTCTCGTGAACAGCACACACGCGTCTGGCTTCTTCTTTCGTATCGGCACAATAATCAATCGGAAAGACATCAATCCAGACTCCACCCGTATATTCCGGACGAATGATCTTCTCCTGTGCTGCCGTCTTCGTGTCAGTGATTTTGAGAAATGGATAGAAATAGCCTTCAGAACCTGGAAAACAGAACCGGTACCGGCCTGCTCTGTAACCCTGTTTTGCCGCACAATGTCTTGATTTTTCAAATTCCGCTCTCCTCATGAAAATGTCGATGTCATCATCCCACGGAATAAAGCCCTGATGCCGAACTGCACCGATCATCGTGCCGCTGGCCAGTGAATAGCGGATTCCGTTTTTTCTGCAGAATTCATCAAAAAAAAGAAGGATCTGCAGTTCGCACATCTGCAGCTCGCGCAGATTCATTTTTTTCATATTCGTTCTCCAATGTTAATATATCGTTAATATCATATTAACATAGAAAACGAATTTCGATAAGGGATTTTGTTCTTTTTTAAATTATTTTTTGTTCTTGTAAAATAGTGATGGACTTTTCTGCGCTTCCCGCGAAAAAAAGCGGGCACCTTGCGGTACCCGCTTCTCTTCGTCATTAAACGGTCTGATGATTATGCGAAACGCTTGGACATCTCTTCGATGAAGATCGGAAGAACGTCCTTTACGTTGCCAACGATACCAACATCAGCGATATCGAAGATCGGAGCATCCTCATCCTTGTTAACTGCAACGATATACTTGGATCCTACCATACCAGTTACATGCTGAGTAGAACCGGAGATACCGAATGCAATGTAAAGCTTCGGAGCAACAATCTTACCGGACTGACCTACCTGATGAGCACGGCTGATCCAGCCAGCTTCCATAGCAGGTCTTGAGCATCCTACAACACCGCCCATGATATCAGCGAGTTTCTGAAGATCCTCAAATGCCTCTGCAGATCCCATACCACGTCCGCCTGCAATGATGACATCAGCATCCTCGAGGTTAACGCTCTCTGTGATCTCTTCTACAGCTTCCTTAACCTGTGCTCTGATCAGAGAAGCATCAACAGTGATATCCTTCTTAGCGATATCAGCAGCCTTGCCCTCGTCAGCAGCATCAGCCTTGGAGAATGTACCGCCACGAACAGAAGCAACAACCGGATTGCCTTCGATTGTCATATCTGTAAGAACGTTTCCTGAATATGCAGGAACTGTGAAGATGAGCTGATCGCCGTCACGCTTAAGACCAACAACATCGTTAGCGCAGCCTGTAGCAAGCTTAGCAGCAACTCTCGGAACAAGCTCCTTGCCCCACTGAGTAGCACCAAGGATAACAGCTTCCGGAGCGTTCTCCTTAGCTACCTGAGCGATTGCTTCTGCATATGCATCTGAATTGTATTTCTCAAACTGTTCGCCATCAACAACGATTGCGCTGTCTGCACCCCATGCAACAGCTTCCTTGGCAGCAGCTTCAGCATCTTTACCGATTACAAGAGCTGTTACCTTGTCAGTAACAGCCTTTAAACCATTAACTAACTCGAGGTCAACACTAACTGGTTTACCCTCTGCAACTTCTACATATACGATAAACATAGTATAAACCTCCTAATCAGATAGCCTTTGCATCTGCCATCATGCCGATAGCTTTCATTGTGATTTCGTTGATATCGTCGCCTGTTAACTTAACGCCTGCCTGTCTCTTCGGCGGAGCATACTGCTTAACAACCTTGGTTGCCGGAGCTGTCTTAGCTGCATCAAGATCAAGACCCTCAACACGTGCGATTGTCATCTTACGTGCTGCTCTCTTTGTCTTCATGGTTGGATATCTAGGATCATAATCCGGTTTTGTAACAGTCAGTACTACAGGTGTAGCAGCTTCTACTACATTGTATCCGGACTCTGTCTCCTGCTTGATTGTAACGCCGTTATCTGCAGGATCTACAGCGATAACGCTTGTTACGCAGCCAAGTCCAAGATCTTCTGCCATCTGAGGGCCTGTAAGACCGCCAGCATAGTCTGTAGCTTCCAGACCTGTGAAGATCATATCAAATTTAGCGCCGTTAGCTTCCTCAATCTTCGGGATAGCCTGGCTGAGGATATAAGCCTTAGCAGTTGAATCAGCATCCTTGAAGCTGTCATCTTTGATGAGATATGCCTTATCAGCACCAACAGACAGGCAGTTTCTGAGGCCTGTATCTACCTCGTCGCCGCCGATGGATGCAACAGTTACTGTACCGCCGTTTGCTTCTTTGAAACGAGCTGCCATTTCAAGGGCATAGGTATCAAAGGCGTTAACGACTGGGGTAATCTCTGCAAGATCAGGTGCGCCTGTAGAAGGATTTACGGTTACTTCTACAGAATCATCAGGAACCTGTTTAATGAGAACCAAAATTTCCATATCTGTTCACTCCTTGTTTTTTTATAGAAGAAGTGCACAGCAGTAAAACTGCTACACACTCTTCCTAGTTAAGACAGACATCCGTCTGTCAGGTTAACGAATTACAGCTTGTAGCAAACCTTGCCTGGGTTGAGGATCATCTTAGGATCGAATACTCTCTTGATACCTACCATGAGATCCATCTGCTTCTGGCCAACGGATTCTGCAAGATATTTAAGCTTGCCGGCACCGATTGCATGCTCACCGGATACAAGACCGCCAACTTCTGTAGCCTTCGGATAAATCTTGGAGAAGAACTCATCAGCCTTCTTCTCGAATTCCTCTACGGAAATCTTGTCATCACCGATTGTGTAGATATGAAGGTTGCCATCGCCTGCATGACCGAAGCTCTCGATTCTGAGGCCTAACTCTTCGCCGACTTCATATACATACTTAACATATGGAGCGATCTGGTTAAGCGGAACAACAACGTCGCACTCATCGAGGAGTTCGAGGCCGTCTTTCCAGTTGGTCTCTGCCTTGATAGCCTCAAGGAAGGAGCTTCTTGCAGCCCATGCATCCTTGATCTTGGTCGGTGTATCAGCAACAAGTACATCGATAGCGCCGTTATCAAATACGATATCGGATGCCTGCTCGATAACATCATCAAGCTCTTCCTTGCTGTTGCCATCGAAGGTAACAAGCAGATATGCACCTGCTTCTACGCCGTCGATAACCTGCGGATATACGCTTCTGCCGATATATCTCTCGGAAGCCTGAACGATAGCTTTCTCCATGAACTCAAGAGCCTGAGGATCAAGATGATTGAATTTGAACTTCGGAACTGTAGCGATGCAGTCATCAAGAGTCTCAAACGGGATAACCAGGCTGATAACTTCCTTAGGAGCCGGGATTACTTTAAGAGTAAGATCTGTGATGATACCAAGAGTACCTTCTGCACCGATCATGAGGTTAAGTAATGAATAACCTGAAGAAGTCTTGGAAACGGTGCTGCCGAACTTAACAACTTCGCCTGTAGGCAGAACAACTGTCATAGCACGTACATAATCTCTTGTAGCGCCATACTTAACAGCTCTCATACCGCCGGCATTGGTGGAAACGTTGCCGCCGAGGGTAGCGAACTTTTCACCTGGATCCGGTGGATACATAAGGCCCTGCTTTACGCAGTCTTCAGCGAGATCGTTAAGAAGTACGCCTGGCTGAACCTGTACTACGAAGTTATCAAGATCGTATCCTTCGATCTTGTTCATCTTTGTCATATCCATAACAATGCCGCCATAGATAGGTACGCAGGCACCTACAAGGCCTGTGCCGGCACCACGAGGTGTAACAACGATGTTGTTGTCATAAGCAATCTTCATAACAGCTGCAACCTCTTCTGTAGAGATCGGGCTTACGACTGCATCTGGCATTCTCTTGCCGTAGATAGACATCTCATCATGGGAGAAGTCTTCGTTGATGTCTTCGCCAGTGTAAACTCTGTTAGGAGCTACAACACCTTTGATCTGGTCAATGATTTCCGGAGTAATTGTGTTATAACCACTCATATCATTTGTCCTCCTATTCTTATTGAACATATTGTTCCTACTACTTTTATTAATTATAGATTATTCTGTATGTTTTGTCCACTGAAAATTGAAATCCCTTGCTCTGAATCACAAACATTTATGTTAAACCAATATCAAACATGTAAATATGCACATCTTTATTAATATTTTTCCGCCGCATTAATGCAAAAGTGCCATGCACCTCTTATTCAGAGATACATGGCACAAACTGCAATGCAATCAAGTCTTTATTATTCTGCTGCCGGTGCTTCCGGAGCCTTCGGCGCCTGCGCCTCAGCCTTGACAGCTGTCTTCGTAATTGCATTTCTAGGGCAGACAGCTGCGCACTCGCCGCAGTCAACGCACTTATCGTAATCGATAACAGCGTTGAAATTCACAACATGGATAGCGTCATGCTGGCATGTCTTCTGGCACTTCATACAGCCGATGCAGCTGACCTTGCAGACCTTGACCGCATCCGGTCCCTTATCTGTATTGGAGCAGAGGACATGTGTCTTCTGGCCATAAGGAATCAGAGAAATGATGTGCTTCGGGCAGGTCTTTACGCAGATACCGCATCCTACGCAGCGGTCCTGATCGATCATGGCCATTCCGTCATGAACGATGATCGCTTTCTCAGGGCATGCAGCTGCGCAGTCGCCCTTGCCGAGACATCCGTATGCACAGGTGCTGTCACCGGCAAACATAAGGCTTGCTGCCTGACATGTGTTAACGCCAACATAATTCATCTTCGTACCTGCGTTCTCGCATGTACCGAAGCAGTTAACCAGTGCAACCTTCTTGACCATCTCACCGGCTGTCTTGCCGAGGATCTCAGCACACTGCTGTGCTACTTCCTGTCCGCCAGGAGAGCAAAGGCCCGGCTCAGCTGTCCCTGCAGCCAGTGCAGCTGCATAGCCGTCGCAGCCGGAGAAACCGCAGGCACCGCAGTTAGCGCCCGGAAGGACTGCTCTGATCTTAACCTGTGTCTCATCAACAGGCACTGCAAATACAACCGATGCAACAGAGAGAAGAATACCGCATATAAGAGCAATAACCGCTACTAATATAATTCCTGACATATTCTACCTCCCGATCAGGTTCCGAAAATACCGTCTACAAGGCCGCCAAATCCGAGGAATGAGCAGGCAACGATAGCTGCAGATACCAGAACGATCGGAAGTCCCTGAAGAGATTTCGGGATGTTTGAAGTTTCAAGTCTCTCACGAACACCTGCGAAAAGTACCATGGCTACAAGATAGCCGACACCGGAACCGATGGCGCTTACAATAGACTCAAGGAATGTATATCCCTCATCGATATTCAGTGTGGTGATACCGAGTACTGCGCAGTTGGTTGTGATCAGAGGAAGATAAATACCAAGTGCCTGATAGAGAGGCGGCATATTCTTCTTCATGAAAGCTTCGATGAACTGAACCAGTGCTGCAATGATAAGGATGAATACCAGAGTCTGCAGATAATCGATTCCGAGCGGAGTCAGAATCAGATGCTGAATCGGCCATGTTACAATCGAAGCAATGGTCATAACTACGATAACTGCAAGGCTCATGCTGACTGCAGTATCCAGCTTCTTGGAAACGCCGAGGAACGGGCAGATACCAAGGAAACGGCTTAATACGTAGTTATTGGTAAGAATCGAAGCAAGGAAAATTGAACATAATGTAGCACCTAAACTCATTATTCAAGTCCTCCTTCCGATGTACGGCATGCATCTGCCTGCGGGCAGTTCATGCACTCAAGTGTTGTAGGCTCTTTGCCCTTGCCGTCGGCCATTCTGTTGAACCATGCAATCAGCATGCCGAATACGAAGAAGCCTCCTGGCGGGAGAATCAGAAGAATCATCGGCTGGATAACGCTTCCGTCATTGACAACAATGCCGAAGATGGAACCGTTGCCGATCAGCTCTCTGATGGAACCCATAAGTACAAGTGCAATTGTAAAGCCGATACCCATGCCGAGACCGTCGACTGCAGATGCAACGACGCCGTTCTTGCTGGCGAATGCCTCTGCACGGCCAAGGATGATACAGTTAACAACGATCAGCGGAAGGTAGATACCAAGCGCTGTATCGAGAGCCGGCATATAAGCCTTGACAAGCATCTCGATAATAGTTACGAATCCGGCAATGACCGTAATGAAGCAAGGGATACGGACACTGTCAGGAATAATCTTACGAAGCAGGGAAATAACGACATTGGAACCGATAAGAACCAGCGTTGCCGCTGCGCCCATGCCAAGGCCGTTCATAGCCTGCGTTGTTACAGCAAGTGTAGGGCAGGTACCCAGAACAAGACGGAGTACCGGGTTGTCCTTTACAAAACCGGCTGTAAAAATGGAGCCTAAACTTTGTTTTTTAGCCATTCTTATACACCTCCGTTACTGTGTTACAGCTCTGTACTGAGCGACGCAGTCTGTAACATCGGCACATACCGCACGGGATGTGATGGTTGCACCGGATACAGCCTGAATTGTACCGCCGTCCTTGGTTACAGTATAAGTATCACCGTCAATGATCGCACCGTTGAACTGTGCTCTCTGGCTTACGCCATAATCATCTGTTCCAGCCCACTTAGCACCAAGACCTGCTGTCTCGGACTGCTCGGTAAGCTTGACACCGGTGATCTCACCGTTGCTGTCAATACCGACCATGCAGACAACCTGTCCGCCGTATCCTTTGTTGGATGCGCTGAATACATAGCCTGCATCATTGGTAGCTTTGTAATATGTATAATCCGTTCCGTCCACAGTAACTGTCTCTTCGTCGAAACCGTCTGCCTCAGGAAGGACTTCCTGTCTGGAAGCAATATCCGATTGCTCTTTCTGCTCGGCAATCGCATCCTCTGTCTGATTATTGGTCAGGACGAGAAGAATGGTTGTGACTGTCGCGATCAGGAACAATCTGAGTGTAGGTCCACCTATTGTCTTTGCATTCATTTCTTCTTTGCCTCCTTTACAACACCAAACGGAAGCGGAATAGTCTTGCGCTCGATCAGCGGAACGATGATGTTCATGAGTACGATCGAGTAGGAAACACCTTCCGGAAGAGATGCAAATCTACGGATCAGGATGGTCATGATACCCATGCAGAGTGCATAGATAACTTTGCCCTTATTGGTCAGCGGGCTTGTTACATAATCAGTAGCCATGAAGAAAGCACCGAGGAAAAGACCGCCGGAGAGGATCTGCATAACCGGATCAAGGCCGAGTGCTGCAGCGAGTACGAATACAACGCCGATGTAGACACAAGGGATGATCGGGGAGATCACATGCTTTACAATAAGGTAAATACCACCGATCAGCAGTGCAAGTGCACTTGTCTCGCCAAGGCAGCCGCCCGTGTTGCCGAGGAACATGTCAAGGTAAGACGGGAATGCCTGTCCTGCTTTGGAAAGTGCAAGCGGGGTAGCCGCTGTTACCGCATCGCTTGTATCGAAATTGGTTACCGGCCATGTCGTCATCAGTACCGGGAAAGAGTTCATCAGTACGATACGGGCAAGAAGTGCCGGGTTAACAAAGTTCTGTCCGATGCCGCCGAACATCTGCTTTGCGATGATGATTGCAACACCGCCGCCGATAATCGGAACATAGAGCGGAACGCCTGAAGGAAGGTTGAAAGCAAGCAGAAGACCTGTTACGACAGCACTGAGGTCGCCGATGGTCTGCTCACGCTTCATGATCTTTCTGCACAGATACTCACACACAACACAAGTTGCTACGGAGACAACTTCGATCAGAAGTGCTCTGGCGCCGAAAAAGATGATGGATGCTACCAGCGCAGGCATAAGTGCGATAATAACATCACGCATGATATTTTTCGTCTTTACAGGACTTGAAATATGTGGAGATGAAGAAACAAGTAACTTATTTTCCATTATTCACACCTACTTTCCTGCATTTCTGACAAGTGTCTTGCCGATTCTGAATGCCTGAACCAGCTTTCTGTTGGCAGGACATACATATGCGCAGCAGCCGCACTCCATGCATGTCATGACATTAAGCTTCTTCAGAGCATCAACATCCTTATAGTTCACCGCATCTTCCATCTTCGTAGGCATCAGACGCATCGGGCATGCATTGACGCAGCGTCCGCAGCGGATGCAGGAAGTCGGCTCATAGATCTTCGCTTCTTCTTCGTCGAAAGCAAGGAAAGCGTTGTTCTGCTTGAGAACAGGGAAGTCATCGGTCATCAGCGCCATACCCATCATAGGACCGCCGCTGATCAGCTTCGTCGGCTGCTTCTTGTAGCCGCCGCAGAAATCCATGATATCCTTGATCTTCGTACCGATCAGAACACGTACGTTCTTAGGATTGGTTACGCAGTTGCCGTCAACTGTCACACGCTTGGTGGTAAGCGGAATACCTGTCTTGAGATAGCCGCCGAGGAAGCCGATTGAAGCAACGTTCATTACAACAACGCCTACATCTGCCGGCAGTTTTCCAGGCGGTACTTCACGTCCTGTGCAGGTATCGATGAGAACTTTCTCAGCACCCTGTGGATAACGTGCCGGAAGCTCCTCAACGCGGATATAATCGTAATCTTTGATCTTCTCTTTCATGAGGGCGATAGCCTTCGGCTTATTGTCCTCGATTCCGATAATAACCTGCTTGGCATCAAGACATTCCTTTACCTTCGTGATACCATAGATTACGTTCTCGTAATTCTCAAGAATCTCGTGCTCATCGGCTGTGATGTAAGGCTCGCACTCTGCCGCATTGATAATCAGAGTATCGACCTTCTCCAGTACATCCGGTGCCGGGTTCAGCTTGATGTGCGTTGGGAAACCTGCGCCGCCGAGACCTACCAGGCCGGACTGCTTCACCGCTTCGATGAAATCTTCTCTCGAATTGATAACCGGCGGTTTGATGTTCGGATCAAGCGTCTGCTGTCCATCTGTCTCGATGACAACCGCTTTCGCTTTGGATCCGTTTGGCATTAAAACCGTATCGATTTTTTTGACTGTTCCTGACACGCTGGAATGGATAATCGTTGACAGAAAGCCCGTGTTGGTTCCGATTACCGTACCGACATCGACGTGATCCTTGACCTTGACGGTCGGGGTACACGGCGCACCGATATGCATGGACATGACAATCTCAACAGTAGCCGGAACCGGCATTACCTCTGTCGGAGTGTCACTCGTATGCTTTCTGTGTGGTACAGCTGCTCCGGGATATTTCACGAATCCCATGCGTGCAAGAAGACCTGATTGCTTTGCCATGTGAATCCTCCTCTTGTTTTTTTCGGACATTACAGTGTCCGGTTAATGTTAATATGACAGGGCGGTCACCACACACCGCCTAGTTATATTCACACAATTTATAGCCCTGATCCTCGCCGGAAAAGTCCATTGAGCCCAGGACATCATTGCTATTATACCAAACATTTTTGTCAGTATCAATAAAAATTGCCCCCACTTTGTATTTATTCGCAAGCGCCATGCCCTTATCCAGACCGAGTACCATGCACGCTGTTGACAGGGCATCGGCCAGTGCACCGTCATCGCATATAATCGTCGTCTGCATCAGACCGCTGTCTGCAGGATAGCCGGTTTCGGGGTCTATGATGTGGTGATAGCGCTTCCCGTCCTGCTCAAAATAATGTTCATAATCGCCGGACGAGGAAATGCTGCAGTCGGTCACCGAAAGCATGGCAATCGTATCATCTTCCTCGCCGCGCGGGTCGCGCAGGCCGATGTTGAAATAAGTGCCGTCCTGCTTCGTGCCGTACACCGCTATGGAACTGCCGGCTGAGATCAGCGCGCCGGACAGGTCCGACTGCCGGATGCTGTCCATGGCTTTCTGAATCGCGTAGCCCTTGCCGATCGCACCCAGCTCAACCTGCACATCCGGGTCCTGCGCCGACATCGTGCCCGCATCCGGATCGATCTGCAGCTTATCCATGCCGACATGGGCCAGTGCGCTGTCGATGTCCGCCTGGTCCGGCACGGTCAGCGAATTGATATCGAAATCCGCATCGCCGATCTTGTCAAAGCCCCAGACCTTTGTGAGCGGCAGGACCGTGATATCGAAGGCGCCTTCGCTGTCCTCGTTGACCTGCTGCGCCATTTCGATCAGATCGGAGATCTGCGAAATGTCCGCGGTATGGCTGCTGTTGAAATCGCTGATCACAGAGCCGTCCTCGCGCCAGGAGATCAGATCGTTTTCATCGTATAATACAGATTCCGTGCTTTTCAGCATGCTGTCGGCATCATCGCCGAGCAGGCGGATGCTGAAAACCGTTCCCATGGTAAATATGGTGCTCTCCGCCTCGTCGGCCGCCGCGGAATAATCTTTTCCCGATGAGCAGGCCGCCAGAGGCAGAACCATACAGGCGGTCAGAACCGCCGCTGTCAGTTTTCTCACTGTTTCCTCCATATAAAAAGAATGCCAATGATTGATGTCATTGACATTCTGCTGTATATTCTCTTTTCCGGATCAATCCATGTTCTTCATGAGATTGACCATCTCAATAGCGGATACCGCAACGTCTGCGCCCTTGTTGCCCGCCTTGGTGCCGGCTCTCTCGACAGCCTGCTGGATATTGTCTGTGGTGAGCACGCCGAACATAACCGGTACGCCGGTCTGCAGGGAAACGGTTGCAACGCCCTTGGAAACTTCATTGCAGACATAGTCGTAATGGGAGGTCGCACCGCGGATAACCGCGCCGAGTGCAAGAACGGCATCATACTTGCCGCTGCGTGCCATCTTCTGTGCCACTACCGGAATCTCAAATGCGCCCGGAACCCATGCGACGTCGATGTCGCTGTCGGATACGCCGTGGCGGACAAGTGCATCCTGTGCGCCGCTCAGCAGCTTGGAGGTGATAAACTCATTAAAACGAGCTACCACAATGCCGACCTTCATACCGTTGCCAATCAGTTTGCCTTCGATTACATTCATGATTTTATCTCCTTTTCTACTTTATATCAGATGGTTCTGGTTATTATTTTTTATTTTTGTTTTTCTTTTTCTTCTTGTCAGATTTCTTATCAGACTTCTTAGCGTCTGCTTTCTTACTTTTCTTCGCTTCTGCTATCAGCTTCTCTTCGCGCGCTTCTTCCTGTTTTTCTTCCAATTTAAAATGTTCGCGGGCTACCTTCTTCTTCTCTTCTACCGCCTTCTCGATCTCTTCCTTCTTCTCCTCAGGAATCTGGTAGTTGAGCATGTGGCCCATCTTGTCCTGCTTGGTGAGCAGATAATAAGCGTCGGTCTTGCGCAGCTTCATCTGGATCGGCACGCGCTCGATGATCTTGAGGTCAAAGTCCTCAATGCCCTCGATCTTCTTCGGGTTGTTCGTCATCAGACGCAGCTCATGTACGCCGAGATCCTGGAGGATCTGGGAACCGATCGTGTAATCACGCATATCCGGCGGGAAGCCGAGCATGACGTTCGCTTCAATGGTATCATAGCCCTGATCCTGCAGGTTGTAGGCACGGATCTTGTTGATCAGGCCGATGCCGCGGCCCTCCTGGCGCAGATAAAGCAGAACGCCTCTGCCTTCCTTCGCAATCATCTTCAGCGCCATGTCGAGCTGTTCGCCGCAGTCGCAGCGGGCGGAGCCAAACACATCGCCGGTCAGGCATTCGGAATGCACACGGCCGAGCACAGCCTTGCCGTCGCCGATCTCGCCCATGACAAGGGCAACATGGTGTTCCATTGTCAGCTTGTTGACATAGCCGTAGATCATGAAATCGCCGTATTTGGTCGGCAGCTTGGCCTTGGATACGCACTCAACCAGCTTCTCATGCTGTTTGCGGTAGCGGCGGAGCATGCCGGTCGTGGAAATTTTGAGACCGTGCTTCTTCGCAAATTTCATCAGATCATTGCGCCGCATCATATGGCCGTCATCTGCCATGATCTCGCAGCACAGGCCGGCTTTTTTCAGGCCGGCGATCGTCATCAGATCCACCGTTGCCTCCGTGTGGCCGCCGCGCTCGAAGATACCGCCTTCGCGCGCAATCAGCGGAAACATATGGCCAGGGCGGCGGAAATCGGATGGCTTCGCATCCTCTGCCACTGCCTTGATCGCTGTCACAGAACGCTCATAGGCGGAAATGCCGGTTGCCGTATCCTTGTAGTCAATCGATTCCGTAAAAGCGGTCTTGTGGTTGTCCGTGTTCTCCGGCACCATCATGTCGATGCCGAGTCTGTACATATACTCCCTGTGCATAGGCATGCAGATCAGGCCTTTCGCATAGGTAGCCATGAAATTGATATTCTCCGGCGTCGCAAATTCTGCGGCGCAGATCACATCGCCTTCATTTTCTCTGTCTTCATCATCCTGCATAACGACGCATTTTCCTGCGCGGAGATCTTCGCAGATCTCCTCAATCGTATTAAAATCGCCCATCATGTCCTCCTGCGTAAATATTTGCTTTCCGAATCCGTCCGGCTGCCTGCAGCCGGCAGATTCGTGATCTTTCAAATGATTTTATAAAAAATGCGGTGTTCAGAAAAATCCGTTTTCGGCAAGGAATTCTTCCGTCAGCCCGCCTGCTGCTGCGGTGCCCGCTTTGCCGTCCGGCTGCGCCGGATGGGTGAGGAGCTTCTCCACATATTTGCCGATCAGGTCGCACTCCAGATTGACCGTATCGCCGGGCTTCTTCTTCAGAAGAATCGTCTCCTCGCCGGTATGCGGTATGATCGATACCTTGAAGCAGCGATCATCCACATAGGCCAGTGTCAGGCTGACACCGTCGATGGCAATCGAGCCCTTCTCGATCATATAGCGGAGCAGGCTGTACCCGGTGCTGACCGTCAGCCAGACCGCATTGTCTTCAGTCTTCATATCGGTTATCGTACCAGTGCCGTCGATATGGCCGCTTACGATATGGCCGCCGAGCCGGGAACTCAGCGTCAATGCGCGTTCCAGATTGACAGGGCTGCCATTCTTCAGGGAAGCAAAATTCGTCCGGCGCACCGTCTCCGGCATGACATCCGCGTCAAAAGAATCGCCGTGAATGCCGGTTACCGTAAGGCAGATACCGTTCGTGCAGATACTGTCACCGATCTGCGTGCCTTCGAGAATCTTCTTCGCACTGACGGTCAGCCGGTAGGATTCTCCGCCCGGCACCAGCTGCTTTACCGTGCCGATCTCTTCGATAATACCTGTAAACATTTATGCCTCCCTGTCCGTATAAGCGGTGATGCACAGGTCGGTGCCGACTCTGCACACGCTCATATCGTGCAGATGCACGGCCTCACCAAGCGCGGCGGCGCCCAGTCCGCCCACGCAGGTCTTCGCATCGGTGCCGCCGATAATCATCGGCGCCGCGTAGATCTGCACCTTGTTCACAATGCCGCTGCGGAAAGCCGCATCGGCGATCGTGCCGCCGCCTTCCAGCAGAATGCTGTCGATTCCCTGCTGTCCGAGCTGCGTGCACAGCTGCTGAAGATCCACATGGCCGTCCTTCTCATCCAGCTGCATGACCTGCACGCCGGCTGCCTCCAGCGCTTTCACCTTCTCCGGATCGGCGCCCTTCAGGCAGGCAGCGATCGTCGGCACTTCCCGGGCCGTCTGCACCATTGTCAGATCCAGCGGGATCCGCAGCTGCGAATCGACCACAATGCGGATCGGATTCGCGCCGCCCGGCAGGCGGCATGTCAGACGCGGATTATCCTGAATCGCTGTATTCGATCCGACCATAATCGCCATATACTGATTCCTGAGCTGCTGTACCTGCGCACGTGACTCCTCGCAGGAAATCCACTGCGAATCGCCTGTCCGCGTCGCAATCTTGCCGTCCAGCGAGACGGCCGATTTGAAAAGTACGTACGGCTGCTTATGCACGATATAGTGCATGAAAATCTCATTGAGCTTTATGCTCTCCTGTGCCAGAACACCGGTCTTCACCTCGATGCCGGCTGCCTTGATCTTATTGATGCCGCGGCCCGCCACCAGCGGGTTCGGGTCCAGCGCGCCGACGACAACCCGGCCTACCTTCTTAGAAACGATCAGGTCGGCACACGGCGGCGTCTTCCCGTAATGAGAACACGGCTCCAGCGTGACATAAATCGTCGCCCCTGTCACATCCGCATCGCCCGCATCGCGGAACGCTTCCACCTCGGCATGTCCCTGGCCGCATTTATGATGATAGCCCCGTGCGATCACCTTGCCGTCCTTCACAATCACGGCACCGACCATCGGGTTCGGATTGGTATGGCCGCAGCCCTTCCTGGCCAGCTCCAGCGCCATCTTCATATAGCGGATATCTACCTGATCCTGTGCGCTGAGATTCTTATCATCGGGATTCATCCTGTCACTTCCTTCTTGCAGATTTCTGTATCTTCACGGCCGCCGCCCGCAGCCATAAAAAAACCCCTGAAGTATCTTCAGGGGCGGGCATACAAAATAAATCCTTACAATTACATTGCATAATCTGAAGGATACGGGCGGTTAAAAAAGCTCTGAACGCAGACGCATTCAGAGCTCCGGTAAACAACATACAAGCAATCATAATCGCAAAATATGAAATCTATCTTCTTTCATCCAGACTGTACTGTCGGCTCCGGAATCTGACCGGATCTGCTTGCGCTCGCGGGCTTTACCGCCGGTAGGGACTTTCACCCTGCCCTGAAGATCAATTCGACTTTTCTATAATAAACCAATGACTGTACTCTGTCAATATTTAACAGAAAAATCATCAGAAATCGATTTTTTCTGTTAAAAACGGCACAAGTTCCTCGATCTTGATCCGCTGCTGCTCCATCGTATCACGATCGCGGACGGTTACGCAGCCGTCTTCCTGCGAGTCGAAATCGTAGGTGACGCAGAACGGCGTACCGATCTCATCCTGTCTTCTGTAGCGCTTGCCGATATTGCCGCGGTCGTCATACTCGCAGTTCCAGTATTTGCTGAGCTGCTCGTAGATCTTCGTCGCCGGCTCAGCCAGCTTCTTGGAAAGCGGCAGCACACCGACCTTGACCGGTGCGATCGCCGGGTGGAAATGCAGTACGGTGCGGACATCCGGCTTCTCCTCTGTGCCGATGTTCTCCTCATCATAAGCGCTGCAGAGGAACGCCAGAACAACACGGTCTGCGCCCAGTGAAGGCTCGATGACGTACGGAATGTATTTCTCCTTCTTGGTCTCGTCAAAAAAAGTAAGATCCTGACCGGAAACCTCCATATGTCTGGAAAGATCATAGTCGGTTCTGTCGGCGATGCCCCAGAGCTCGCCCCAGCCGAACGGGAAGAGGAACTCGATATCGGTTGTCGCTTTGGAATAGAAGGAAAGCTCTTCCTTGGCATGGTCTCTGAGACGCATCTCGTCTTCCTTGATGCCGAGGCTCTTCAGCCAGTTCTCGCAGAAGCTTCTCCAGTAGTGGAACCAGTCAAGATCTGTGCCCGGCTCGCAGAAGAACTCAAGCTCCATCTGCTCGAACTCTCTTGTACGGAATGTGAAGTTGCCCGGCGTGATCTCATTTCTGAAAGATTTACCGATCTGGCCGATGCCAAACGGGATCTTCTTGCGGGATGTTCTCTGTACGTTCTTGAAGTTGACGAAAATGCCCTGTGCTGTCTCCGGACGGAGATAAACCACGTTCTTGGCATCCTCGGTGACACCCTGGAAGGTCTTGAACATCAGATTGAACTGACGGATATCTGTAAAATTATGCTTGCCGCAGGAAGGACATGGAATATTGTGCTCATTGATGAAATCCACCATCTTCTCGTTGGACCAGCCATCGCAGGAACCGCCGAATTCGACGCCGTTCTCATTGCACCAGTCCTCGATCAGCTTGTCTGCTCTGAAACGCTCGTGGCATTCCTTGCAGTCCATGAGCGGATCGGAAAAGCCGCCGAGATGGCCGGAAGCGACCCATGTCTGCGGGTTCATGAGAATAGCACAGTCAACGCCGACATTGTATGGGCTCTCCTGTACGAATTTCTTCCACCATGCCTTTTTGACGTTGTTCTTAAGTTCAACACCGATGTTGCCGTAGTCCCAGGTATTCGCCAGGCCGCCGTAGATCTCGGAGCCGGAGTAGACGAATCCTCTGCTCTTGGCCAGAGCAACAATCTTGTCCATTGTCTTTTCCATTATAGAAGCACCTCTCTGTAATTTACTTATTAGCCTTTTAAGCACTATGAAATATCATACAATTTTATGATTTATGTTTCAACTCTTTTTTGCTGTTTTGGCGCCGTACAGGCAAAAAATGCCGGAACAGCCCCGGATAAGGCTGTCTCGGCCGGATACATTATTCTGAAAACGCTGCGGCAGACGTATCCTCATCTGCCCTCGTCCTGATCGCCAGTCCGTCAAGCGAAGCCCCCTGATGGCGTCTTTCGCAATAGCATTTTGTGCAGCGGCTGTAGGCTTCGAATTTCTTCTTCGCCGCCTGTTCATCGCCGTACACCTTCCAGCAGCCGACGCATTTGTAATTGCCGGCTTTGTTGGCTATGAAGCCTTCCACATCCGCCGGCGGATAGCCGAGGAAAAGGCCGATCTCGTGCGGAAATTCCGGATTGTTTCTGAGCCGGCGCATCAGCTCCGCGATACACTGTTCCGGTCCGGCTGCCGGGTAGTGCGCCCGGTTCAGAATCCGGTTGGCACAGACGTCACTGAGGTCCTTTTTCAGGCGGCTCGGCCGGTACACGTAGACAAGTGCATGGCTTTGGCTGCAGATGAGCGGCAGTACCCGGATTCCCTTTGGCACAAGCCGCCGGTTGGCAGCCCGTATATCCTCATTCAGGCTTTCCTGCGATGCTGCCTCGCACCGGAACAGATTGCCCGTCTTGATTCCCGCGAGGGTTGGTGAACAATTACGGATCAGCTGATCATCTGACATCTGTGCGCCTCCGTTTCAGTAAAATGTTGTTTTCAGTATTTCTGCGGCAGAAAATATTTATCTTCTGCCCGCTTTTTTTCTGCGGATTCCAAGGAACAGGCAAAGCGCTGCGCCGATCATCATCATCGGAATGCCTGCTGCAGCCTGTGCGAATCCGGTGTCACCGGTTTTGACATTGGAACTGCTGCCGGCTGTCTGTGCAGATGCAGATGTTCCTGCCGTTCCGGCTGAAGCCGATGAGCCGCCGCTTACAGCACTGGCGGAACTGCCTGTGCCGGTCTGTGCGCTGCCGGAATTGCCGGTGTTCGCGTTACTGCCGGTGTTCTCTGTTCTGCCGGAATTGCCGGTGTTGCCGGTATCCCCGGTATTACCTGTATTGCCGGTGTTATCTCCGGTATTATCTGTCGGTTTTTCATCGGCTGCTTCAATCGTGAAGTCGGCCGATGCCTGTCCGTCGGAAGATACCACCGCGATCTTATGCTGGCCGGTGCTCAGTGTCTGGAGATAGGTTGCTTTCAGCTCAATCTCGGTTGAACCTGCCGCCGCGGCATAATTATCGCTGCTGATAACCTGATCATCGATCTGCACTTCTTTGAATTTATCAAACGGAGCGTTGGAAACGACCTTGTAATTCTCATTGCTGCCCTGCTTCCAGGTGCCATTTGCGCCTTCAATAATCTGATAATCAACCACTGCCGGCGTTTCCGGTTTCTGATATGTCAGCTGTGCTGACATGGCCGCGTAATTCGAACTCGTTACCGTTACCGTGTAAGAGATGTCTTCTTCCAGCTTTCCGTCTGTCAGTGTGACCTTTCCATTCTGAATTTCTGCGCCGTCCGCCAGCTTGACGGTCTTTCTGTCTGCATTTCTGTAGGATACCGTCGCTTTGGCATTCTCGATGTCTGATGGAAGGCCTTCCACAGTGACTGCCGTCTCACTATCCGCTGATGCGGTGATGCTGCCGGATACCGGTGCGAGGTACTCTTCCTGTGCAAGATCAAGTTTTTCGATGCCTTTGTCTGTATAGAAGGTAACGCTGTCAACCGTCTGTCCTTCCGCATCCGCATATACCTGCAGAGGATTGCCGTGAGACTGCGTCGTATGGCCTGTGCTGAAGGCAATCTCGCTGTTTCTCCAGATATTCTCGACATGCTTCATGCCGTAGCTGCCGCCCTCTTTGGTATGAACAAGCACGCCGTATACCGTGTCCGGTTCATAATCCTCGAAGTTCAGCTGATAATCGCCGTAACGGGTCTGATCTCCGGTCAGAAGTTCTGCGCTTACGGTCTGCTCTGTTTCCATGCCCTGCGCTTTGCCGAAGCTGAAGCTGCCGTCGCTGCCGACTGTCAGCTCTTTGCAATAAGCCGGCATCTCGCTCAGCAGATAGTAAGCATGATCTGCATTTTCAAACAGTGCATCTTTGCCCGCGTAGGTAGTCGTGGTCTCATTGCTTCTCATGGATACCGTGATATCCACGCTGTCGCTGTCCGTCACCTGTTTCAGGTTCTTCAGCACTTCCGGATCATCCACTTTGACCGGGTAAATGATACCGCTGATGTCGGTTCCGTCACTGTTTTCGTGATACGAACCTTTTGCAAGAGAAGATCTTGTCTTCACCTTTGTCGCAGAAGATACCGCATCGACGTCGCTGGTGCCCTCTGCTGCATAGAATTCACTGTACGGAATATTCATCAGCACATAGACCGGATCCTGCTTGGCCGGATAAGTCATGGTCACTGGCTCCCCGCTGTCCTGGTCGCGCAGGCTGTAGGATACAATGCCGCTGGTCGTAAACAGTGTCATTTTATCCAGTGTCTTGCCTTTCATGCTCTTAAAAACATCCGGCTGCAGGTTCATGACGAGTGCACCGGCTTTGTTGACCTGCTGCGTCTTATCGCCAAGCGACCAGCCGATGTCCTTGATCCCGGATGCCTTGTACATCGATTCCATCGGCAGAAGCGGGTAGGCGGTGCCGTCTGTCGTGGTCACATAGCCGCCGTAGAGGTCTGCAGCGGTACCGGTTACCTTGCTGGTATCCAATTTGATCTCGATATCTCTTCTCTTGGTCTGCCACTCTTCTGTGATATTCACGGTACCATTATCAGCAGTGCTTCCCTGCAGTGCAGAGAAAGTAAAACCGGTTCCTTCCGCGTACTCTGCTTCCATATAAACAGAAGGATCGGCCGTTTCCGCCCCGATGTAATAATCTGCCGCCGGATCTGTTACCTTATCCCTGACGGTATCGTAAACGGATTTGCTGAGTTTTACCGGGATCGAAACGCCGTCGATTTCATTGGCGCTTTTTCCATAGAAATTGCCGCCGTCGATATAAGCCTGGGCCTGTCCCTTTGTTGTTGCCGTCGTTACCGCATCGATCTGCGAAGCAACGGATGGCGTGATATCTTTGTAAAAGACATCAAAGGGAATATTCATTTTCACATAAACATACTCTTCCGCCTGCGGCTTCTGCAGTGCATTCACGGCGTCCTTCAGTGCTGCCGCCGCATTGTCGATTTCCGTCTGCGCTGCGTCCGCATCATCCATTACCTTTCTGGCATTCTCCAGTGCGGTCTGCATCGCAGCCCAGCTATCTTCTGTGTAGTCAGCGCTGTTTAAAGCCTCTGCGGCATCAATTGCCGTCTGCAGTGCTGTCTTATCTGTTTCTTCTGCTTCATGGCCTGCCAACGCATTGTCCACAGCTTCAGTGATCGCATTGGATGCACAGGTGGCGCCGCTTACGGCATCGATCCCTTCTGTGCTGTTATTTTCCACAATCTGTGAAAATACTCCCTTGCTGCTTCCTCTGCCGTTTGCCGCACGGTTCAGCCACTTCTCATTGCCATCTGCATCTGTTGCCGGATCCAGGCTGACAGATGTGATTTTGCCGCCCGAAACCTGCACATCAACGGTAATGTCATATGCATCGAAATCCTGATCTCCATCCGGCTGCACTGTGGCTGTACCGGACCAGGTGCCGTCTGCATAGCTCTTTCCCTGCGCAAGGGCAGGAACCGCTGACATATTCATCACCATGGCTGCCATGAGAAAAGCTGTCAGTGTCTTTTTCATATACAAACTCCTTTCTCTTTCTGCAGGAAACCTGCGTTTTGGATCAGCGGATACGGACCTCCGCTCACCCTCTATGTCAATCGGGTGCGCCTAGGTGCAGGAACACCCGGATCAACCTGCTTAACAAGCGTCGGCTCAAATACCCAGCCAGACGCAAAGTGCCGCCAGAGCAGCCGCTCTTAAAATCGCAAACCAGATCTCATTGCCCTTTAATCTGCGGATACCTGTGCTGATATTGCCTTTCGGGCAGACATCAATGCACTTGCCGCACTGGAAACAATCGCCCCGGACCTCAGCCGTCCCGCACTGCGGCAGTTCTATATCCGACGGGCAGATGCGCGAGCAGGCACTGCATTCTTTCAGGCATGTCTCCCGGTCACGGTGCAGGGAAAAGACCGGCAATACCGGAATCAGGGAAAAGACTGCTCCCATCGGACAGATAAACCGGCAGAAGAATCTTTCGCTGAAGAACATGCAGGCCAAAAGTCCCAACAGAATAATCCAGCCGGCTATGTATCCCTTTGCTTTCGGCCGCAGCGCCTGCAGCATGGAAAACACATCCCACGGGCTGCTGCCCTGCAGCCTGCTGTAAACACCTGCGAAACACAGCAGCACGATGGCCGCCAGTATAAAATATCTGAGCACCGGCAAAACGGCTGCCGTTTTGTCCTTCATCTTCCACGGTCTCTTTTTTCTCTTCCGGCACCAGATCGTATAGAGGCCGTGCAGCGCATCCCCGAGCGAACCGAAGGCACAGGCATAGCCGCAGAAGAACCGGCCGAAAACAATGGTGAACAGGCAGATCGTCACAAGGGCCGACAGGAAAGAAGTCCATTCAACCGGCTGCCCTGTGCCAAGCTGCGTGAAAATGTATTTCACGCCTGAAAAGGCCGACGTGAATACCGAGGGAAAGAAAATAAAGAAAAATATCTGAATAGCGGCCCGGACCCATTTATGTGCGCTCTTCCGGCGCCGCACTGCATTCATGTTCTCCCTTTTCTCCATCACTGCACCGCCTTTTCCAGTGCGTCCGACACGGCGTCACGGATTCCTGTCGAGCTGAAGGTGGCGCCGCTGATCAGATCGACATCCGTACTTTGTGCGGCGATAATGTCATCTGTAAGCTGCTCGGCCATTGAGAAATAGCTGCCATCCTCGCCATCATGCGACGTAATATCAATCGCCGTGATTTTCCCGTCCTGCACGGTCACATCTGCACTGATCGGTCCGCCGAATCCCTGTCCGGTGCCGCTGTAAGTTCCATCCGCATATCCGCCGCCTTCCTGCGCATTTTCTGTCTGCTGCGCCTGTGCCTGGGCTTTCAGCTGCGCGATTTCTTCGCTTTTGGCTCTGGAATCCAGCGTGCTGTTGTAAAATACAAGGGTCAGCACAATCGCCGCAAGACTGATACTTCTAGTCAATAAACCATGCATACTGCCTCCCATTACCGCGCCGCTTTCAAAGCTTCATCAACCGCGCTGACTATGGCTTCGGAAGACCATGTCGCGCCGCTTACGGCCTGTATATCCTGTGTACCGTTTTTCTGAAAAATCTGCTGTGCCACACCGGTCTTCTTCGATGTGCCATTCAGCGCACGTTCTATAAAACCGGCGTCATCATCTGTATAGCCATCCCCGCTGCCCGCTGCATTTTCAATCCTGACGATTTTTCCGTTTTCCACGGTAACGTCAAGGGAAAGCGTGTAGGCATCAAAGTCGCCGTCCGTGCCCGGATCAACCGGTACAGACGCGGTGTAAATACCGTCTTTATATAAGCTGCCGGTATCTGTCTGGTCATCCGTGCCGTCCTCACCCGGCGTATCTGTATCCTGGCCGGTATTCCCGCTGCCCTGCTGCGTTATTTTTTCCGCCTGCGCGAGTGCATCCCTGATGGCTTCCAGAATGCCGCAGGAACTGTACGTTGCACCGGACACCGTCGCCACATCCGTCGTCTGCCCGTTGATAACAGACGAAAGCACACTCCTGGCCTTTGAGAAAAAGGTATCGGTTTCCTGATCCGCGCTGAGAATGGTGACCGAGCGCAGCGTATGGTTCTCTATGGCAACGCTGACGCTGATCTCACCGCCGAAGCCGTCACCCGTGCCGGTATAAACGCCGTCTGCATAAGGAAATTTCCCTTTCTCGTAGTCCGCCGGCGTATCCTGATCGCCGCTGTCTGTATTTTCTGTCTGATTCCCGCCGCTCTGCGTATCCGTCTGCTGCGTATCTGACTGACTTTGATCGGATCCCGCATTGTTTACCGCTGCCTTGGCAATGGCATTGGACGCCGCTTCCAGTATGCCGCGGGAACTGAAGGTCGCACCCGAGACGGCATCCAGTCCGGAAACGCCGTTATTGCTTACAATCTGTCCGCATAAAACGGAGGCTCTGGAAAAATATTCCGGCGTGTCGTGATGTTCCGTCACTTCCACGCTGGCGATCTTCCCGCCGCTGATGGTCACGGAAACCGTGGTGACTCCGCCAAAGCCTTGTCCGCTGCCTGTATAGGTTCCATCCGCCATCTCCTGCGGCGTCTCGCTGACGGCAATGCTGACACTGCCGGACCCGCCGGTTGTGCCCGAACTGCCGGCGAAGTTATCAGAAACCTCCTGACCTGCCGCTCTCTTCAGTGCATTTCTGACTGCCTCGATGATGCCGCGGGAACTGTAGGTCGCGCCGGACACCGTATCCACAGAAGTCGACTGCTTCTGTATAATCGTATTAATCAGAGCCGATGCCCGGCTGAAATACGAAGGTGTATCCTGATTGCTCACCACATTAATCGCTGTAATTTTATGGTCCTTTATGGTCACCTGCACCGTGGTCTTTCCATTCTGGAAGCCGCGGCCGCTGCCCTCATAGACGCCGTCCGCGCAGGAGGCAAGATCGACATCCTCACCCTGTGCAGCTGCATCGTCCGTCTGCGTTTCCTGATTTTCTGTTTCCCGGGTGTCTTTGTCTTTCTGATTTGTCTCCGCTGCCTGCACCGTATTGCCGGTCAGGTCATCCTGTGACGGGGGAATATAACCGCTTAAGGCACTGCCTGCGCAAAGGCCCACCACCAGGCACGGAATCAGCGGTGCCATCGTCCTGATTTTCTTTTTCATGCTCATCTGTCTGCCTGTCCTTTCGTTTTATGGATGAACCACCGTCATCCCGCGGTCTGTATCGAAACTATCTGCAATCCCTTCGCTTACATACAGACGGCCGTCCTCATCTTCCAGAATAAAATCAAAATCCTGGCTGTTTTCCCGCCAGTATGCGAATGCCTTGTCTGCCCCCATGATAAAAAGTGTCGTTGACAGCCCGTCCGCCAGCGTGCCGTCGCTGCTGATTACTGTTGAAGAGATCACGCCGCTATCCGCCGGCCGACCTGTCGCCGGATCGATGATGTGGTGGTACGTCTTGCCATCTTCTTCAAAATATCTTTCGTACCCGCCGGATGTGATGGCTGCTTTATCGGTCAGTGAAAGAATGCCAAGATATGCACTGGAATCATCCGGGTCCTGAATGCCTACCTTCCAGGGGGTTCCATCGGTTTTCGATCCGATTGCCTGCACGTTGCCGCCGAGGCTCACGATGCCGCTCGTCACGCCGTAGCTGCTGAAAATCTCGGCAATCCGCGAGCTTGTATATCCTTTGGCAATACCGCCGAGGTCAATTTCCATATCCGTTTTGCCGAATGAAACCGTGTGATTCTCCTCGTCCAGACTGATCTGCGCGGCATCAGCCAGAGACAGTGCCTGCGCGATCTCCTCATCGTCCGGCACGTGGTAATCCTGCGTCGGAAATCCCCAAAGCTGCATGACCGGATAGATTGCGATATCAAACGTGCCGTCAGTACTCTGATAAAGATCCAGCGATCTGCCAATCAGATATTCTGTGTCTTCTGATACCGCACCGCCCCCGGCATCATTCAGCTGCGCGATTTCGCTGCCTTGCATGCCGGTGGAAAGCAGATTGTCGAGCCGCTCTATTTCATTCACGGATGCAGTCACCGCTTCCTCTGCCTGATCGCCATATGCCTTGACTGTCATATAAGTGTCCATGGCGAAAATGTCCTGGGAAACCGAGCCATCTTCCCCTTTATAGAGATCAAATTTCACATCCTCAAGAGAAACTGTTTCTGATTCCTGTGCGGCTGTCTGCGCTGCCTCTGACTGACTGGTCTGCCCGGAAGCACCGCAGCCAGCAAGGCACAGACACAGCAGTGCTGAAATAACTATGCTGGAAATTTTTTTCATTTATTACATCCTTACTGATATTAGTTATCGCTAACCACCGTCTCTGAAAAAAAGAGCATAGGCTCTTTTTATTAAGTTAGTCTCTGATAACTTTGCGTTGTTATTATAGTTTTTCCAGCCAGATCCTGTCAATGCAGCTGATAATAGTTTTTCTCATTAGAGGAAATGAAAGAAAATTTTACGCGAAAAGGGTATAAAGAAAATCATAAAGCGCATGCACCAGAACGGGGATCCAGAACGTTCCTGTTTTTTCTTTCAAAAACAGGCAGCTGGAAATTACCATCGACGGATAAACATTGCGCAGAAAATACAGAGAAGCCTTCCCGGTTGGCTGTTGATCGCTGACGTATCCGGCAGCGTTCCTTTCCTTTTTCATAATACATATAGCTGATGGTAAGCAGGCAGTTCAGTCCTTCCCGTATGCTGACCAGCAAAACCCCGCCTTCCTCTGCGGAAAGCGGGGCTTGCTTAATGTTTGTTTTTCTGTAATTTTTCCTGCATCTCGATCATCTCAAGCGAATTGAACCGCTTATCAACATAGATGCGCCGGAAACGGTCGGTTATGCTGCTCAGCTCCTTCATCACTTCATCACTGAGCGTAAACCCGAAGAGTTTTTCATACGGACTGCTTACGATATAGCGCATGGTATACAGGCAGGTCGGGCTGACTGCAATGGACCCGCGCCGGATCTTCTCACGGCATGCATCGCAGACCATGCCGCCGAGCCGCAGGGAAAAATGATGGAGATTTTCCCGGCGGCGGCACGAGACGCACTCGAAAACCTGCGGGCCCTCACCGTTTACCGCCATGACCCGGAGCTCAAAGATGCGCCGGATCAGCTCCAGCGGAATGCGCCGGCGGCAAAGCGCCATGACCGACACGTAGAGGAGCTTGAGCATCTCCTTGTCGTCCGCATTTTCGCGGCCGTAATAATCCGCAAATTCGAGAAAATAAAACCCGTAAAGCGCTGCATCCAGATCTGTCCGCAGCTGTTCAAAATACTGCGTGATCCCGGCAGACGTGATGCGGTACGCCGTCCGCGACTCGTAAACCTCAAAGGTGCCGAAGGCAAACGGCTCGGAAGAGGCCATCAGGCTGCTCCCGGGTTTCCGCGCTCCATGCATGAATCCATGGATCTTGCCGCGCTCCGCCGTCAGAATCACGACGCGTTTGTCGTACTCACCGACCGGCATGGAGGAAATCACCATGCCGGTTACCCTTTCCTGCTGTGTCATTTATATTTCTTTCTCGTTGTAGCCGAAATTCTTCATCATCACATCGCTGTCGCGCCAGTCCTTGCGGACTTTGACCCAGAGCTTCAGGTTCACCTGCTGCCCCAGCATCTTCTCGATATCTCTGCGCGCCTGCGTGCCGATGCGTTTGATCATGCTGCCGCCCTTGCCGATGATGATCCTTTTGTGGGAATCCCGCTCACAGATGATCGTGGCGTCGATGTCCACGATATTGCCGTCGGGACGCTCATGCATACGCTCAATCGTAACCGCAATGCCGTGCGGGACCTCCTCGCTCAGACACCGCAGCGCCTTCTCGCGGATCAGCTCCGCCACAATCTGCCGTTCCGGCTGGTCCGTGACTACCTCGTCATCGTAATACTTCGGTCCATAAGGCAGAAACTGCAGTATGGTGCGCAACAGTTCATCGATATTGGTGCCGCGAAGCGCCGAAACCGGCACAACCGCGTCAAATTTCTGCATCGCGGAAAAGGCTTTGATCGTCTCGGCAACCGTCTCCTTATCACAGGTGTCCGTCTTGTTGATGACGAGAATGACAGGCGTGCGCGCATCGCGCAGCTGCTCGGCGATCATCGTATCGCCTGGGCCGATCTTCGGCGACGGCTCGATGAGCCAGAGAATCACGTCGACATCTTCCACCGCGCTCCTGGTCGCATGAGACATATACCTGCCGAGCTTGTTCTTCGGCTTGTGAATGCCCGGCGTGTCGAGGAAAATGATCTGTCCTTCTTTTCCCGTATAGACCGCCATGATCCGGTTGCGCGTCGTCTGCGGCTTGCGCGAGGTAATCGCGATTTTCTGGCCGACAGCATGATTCATCAATGTGGATTTACCGACATTCGGCCTGCCGATCAGGGCAGCGAAGCCGGATCTGAAATTATTCTCCATTTTCTTTCCATCCTTGTCCTGTTGAAGCTGCCTCACTTATCTCGTAAGCACCGTGATGCGCTCGAACTTATCCCGGTGCTCTTCCACTTTCTGCTGGCTGCCGACAACGCAGATACCGCCTTCATCCGCAATGGCGCGGATTGCCGGTGCGAGCGCCCGGATCTTCTCCGGCGTCACGCTCAGGATCTCATCCCTCGTTTTCTGCATGTCCGCCTCGGTCCGGCCGATCATGTAAGCGGCCAGCGACCGCGCGCCTTCCGCCGGCGGCAGAAGCGGTGCGTCGATACCGGCAAAGGTACCGACCACATATTTCATCATCTCGCGCTCATCCGGGTCAAAATGTTCCACATAATCCGCCGCTTCCCGGAATGCCTGATACGTCTTTTCCAGGTGCGGATCGCGGTAGGAGGTGAAATAGCCGTATCCGTTAAAGCCGAAATCGCACATCACGCCGTAAGCGCCGCCAAGCACGCGGACACGGTTCCACAGATATTCGGTCGAGAAAATATTTCTGAGCACCTGAAAAGCGCCCGTATAAGAAACGCCGGATGTGCGGTAGCTGCCGGCCACGGTATCGTACTGCACCATACCGGCCGTTGTGAATGCCTCATTGCGATACGGGCATGTGCCGTACTGCTTCGGCGCCTTCTCCTCAGCCGTAAGCGCTGTATCAAAGAGGCCGCCGGCAAAGCTGTCCATTGCCTGCCTTCCGGCCGCAATCCCATCGTCGGTGCAGATCCAGTCTGTGAAAAGATTGTCTCTGCGGAATATTTTCCCGGCAAGCTCCTGCAGCTTCTCACTCAGCGCCGCGCATTTCTCATCATAATGGTCGAGCAGATCGCAGATCGTGTGATAATATTCGATGCCGGATGTCAGCTCGTCAAACCAGCTGACCTCTCTGATATAGGAATACGCACGGCGGATGCCGATCGAATGGCCGTTTGTGTTGAATTCCGACTCCATTCTCGATTTCTGCATCTGCAGCACTTCCTTAAGACGCGCCTTGTCGGAGAAATCGGTTTCTGTCAGCATCTCCCGCATCAGATCCAGCATGTCGCCGGTCCGCTCGAACAGCGCCCGGCCTTCCATCCGGAAATACGCTTTGAACTGATCCGTTCCCTGCATGGTAAATTCCGCAATATTCGTATAGATACCGCCCGTGCAGAAATTGATCTCGTCGTTCAGGTCTTCATATGAATGCTTCGCCGTATCCATATTGCCGATCGCCTCGGAAAGTATGCCAAGATACCGGGCATCATCGGCCGTCAGGTGACGGACATCAAACAGCATCGTCACATAGTTGATGCCGTTGGTCGCAATCGGATGCTGCAGCTGCAGATAGCCGCTGCGCTGCAATTCCCTGTTCTTGAGCGGCAGAACATTTCTGCGGATATCCTCCCTTGTCAGCACCGGAATCTTCTCCAGAACCTCTTTCGGAGACGGCTCGCTCTGATATGCCTTGAGCTGCGCCGTCCGGTCGATCATGTCCTGCACCTCATCGGCCGAAAGGGATGCCTTCTTCTGCGCCAGCTTCTCGCGCAGCTGCGCATCTCTTGTCTGCATCAGATTCTTATCCGGCTTTAAGATCACCACCGAAGAATGCGGATTGCCGAGCAGACAGGTGCGGATCAGCTGCTCAAAATATCCGTTTGCCGCATCCCGGCGGATTTCCCGGAATACTTTCCCGTAGGATAAGGTAGTAAACGGCTTGGTTTCATCATAGAGCCAGCTGCTCATCATCTGCAGTCCCAGCATCAGGCCGCGCGGAAAGCGGCCGGTATCATTTTCCCGGAGTCTGAATTCGAAGAAATTCAGCGTGCCCTCGACCGTATGCGGATTGAGACCTTCGTCTGCAATGCGCGTCAGCTCATCCTGAATCAGGGCGAGAATCTCCTCGCTGCGTGCCGGGTCCATGCCCTTGATCACAAGGGAAAAATACGGCTGCAGGATGTCCGTCTCGAAGCTGCCGTATACATCTTCGCCGAGTCCCTGCTGCAGAAGCGCCTTCTTGAGCGGCGCGGACTGATTCTCCAGCAGCATGTACTCAAGCATGACAAAGGCATACTGGAGCTTCGGGTCCTGGTTGTCTTCGATGACCCAGTTCTCCGCCAGATACGAAGAATCATCGCCGTCCTCGGTAACCGGATAGAAAGCCTCCGTCTGTCTGCTCTGCGCAAAAGACGGCTGGCGGTCCGGTTCGGAATCGATCGGCTTGTAATCATAATGGCTCAGATATTCACGGTCGAGATACGCCAGCCGTTCACCGAAATCCATATTGCCGTAGAGGTAAATATAGGAATTGGACGGACGATAGTACCGGCGGTGAAAATCCAGAAACTGCTCATAGGTCAGCTGCGGGATCTCATCCGGATCGCCGCCCGACTCATAGTGATAGATTGTATCCGGATACAGGGAATTTACAATATTCCTGTTCAGGATCTCGTCCGGCGCGGAATACGCGCCGCGCATCTCGTTATAGACGACGCCGTTATAGGTCAGCTCCTCTTCCGGGTCGGTGATCTCGTAATGCCAGCCCTCCTGGCGGAAAATCTCGTCATGCTGATAGATCGCCGGATGAAAAACCGCATCGAGATAGACATCCATCAGGTTGCGGAAATCCTGATCATTGCAGCTTGCCACCGGAAACATCGTCTTGTCCGGATAGGTAATCGCGTTCAGAAACGTGTTGAGTGAACCCTTGAGGAGCTCGATAAAAGGATCCTTGGCCGGATACCTGTCTGAACCACAGAGCACGGAATGCTCCATGATATGCGCCACACCGGTACTGTTCTTCGGCGGCGTACGGAAACCGATAAAAAACACCTTATTGTCATCCTGATTGGCCAGCAGCGCAACCCGCGCACCTGTTTTCTTATGCCGCAGATAAACGGCATCGGAATCCTGTTCCTCAATCCAGGTGCTGCTGATCAGCTCATATGCCTCAGGAATCTGTTTTACATCAAATGCCAAAATAAGCCTCCATTCGTTTATTGGTAAAAGATATTATATCATACTGCACCGGCTTTTGCCGTCCGGAATGCCGGAAAGCAAAAAAGACTTCCGCATCTGCCCAGGGGCAGATACGGAAGTCCGCAATCTCGCGATCAGGCATCGATACTGTAGTTCGGTGCTTCCTTCGTGATATGAATATCGTGCGGATGGCTCTCTTTGAGAGATGCGGCGGAAATCTTGACAAACCGGCCGTTCTCCTTGAGTTCCTCGATGGTTCTGCATCCGCAGTAGCCCATGCCGGCACGCAGGCCGCCGAGCAGCTGGAATACGGTATCTTCGACGAGTCCCTTGTAGGCAACACGTCCTTCGACGCCTTCCGGTACCAGCTTCTTGGCACCTTCCTGGAAATAGCGGTCCTTGCTGCCGTTCTCCATGGCTGCCATCGAGCCCATGCCGCGGTATACCTTGTATTTTCTTCCCTGGTAGAGTTCGAATTCTCCCGGGCTCTCGTCGCATCCGGCGAACATGCTGCCCATCATGCAGACATTCGCGCCGGCCGCGATGGCCTTGGTGATATCGCCGGAGAACTTGATACCGCCGTCGGCGATGATCGGGATGCCGTACTTCTTCGCCGCTTCATAGCAGTTCATAACCGCTGTGATCTGCGGAACGCCGATGCCGGCAACCACTCGGGTTGTACAGATGGAACCAGGTCCGATGCCGACCTTGACGCAGTCCGCGCCGGCCTTGATCAGCGCTTCTGTCGCTTCCGCCGTCGCCACATTGCCTGCGATTACCTGAAGATCCGGGAATTTCTCCTTGACCATCTTCACGCAGTTCAGCACGTTCGCAGAATGGCCGTGTGCGGAATCGATGACGATGCAGTCGACCTTGGCAGCTACAAGCGCTTCCACGCGCTCGAGAATATTCGCTGTCACGCCGACGCCGGCGCCGCAGAGAAGACGGCCGCGCTCATCCTTGGCAGAATTCGGATACTTGATCTGCTTCTCGATATCCTTGATGGTGATCAGACCCTTGAGATTAAAATCATCATCGACAATCGGGAGTTTCTCTTTACGAGCCTTGCCGAGAATCTTCTTCGCTTCCTCGATCGTGACGCCTTCCTTGGCCGTGATCAGGCCTTCGGTCGTCATGCACTCCCTGATCTTCTTGCTGTAGTCCTCTTCGAAAAGCATATCACGGTTGGTGAGAATGCCGACCAGCTTCTTGCCTTCTGTGATCGGCACACCGGAGATCCTGAACTTCGCCATCAGATTATCTGCATCCTGCAGTGTATTATCCGGTGATAAATAGAACGGATCGGTGATGACACCGTTTTCTGAACGCTTTACCTTATCTACTTCGTCCGCCTGTGCTTCAATCGACATGTTCTTATGAATGATACCTATACCGCCCTGACGAGCCATCGCAATTGCCATACGATGTTCCGTAACCGTATCCATGCCGGCACTCATCAATGGTACATTGAGATGAATCTTCTTCGTAAGCTGCGTGCTGATGTCGACCTGATTCGGAATGACTTCCGAATATGCCGGTACAAGGAGCACATCGTCAAAGGTAATGCCTTCACCAATAATCCTGCCCATTTCTTCCTCACTTTCCTGGTTATTAATTAGTTTTTCTGTAATATTGACATATTTATAGCAGAAAAGCTAATATATGTCAAGAATTCCGCCTTGTTTTCATCTGCTGCAGACTGAACCGGACAATACCAGCCGCCGCCTGCGGCAAAATGTGCGCAAAAATATTTCCGCCGACCGGCACCTGCAAAAAAGAACAGATCAGCAAATCTCCTGATCTGTTCTCTGTCTGCCTTATTCCTCTTCATCGCCGCCGGAAATATCCCCGTCGTCCTCGCCGATCTCATCGCCGTGGACAGGGCCATCCTCTGTCATGTACTCCCTCGCGGTTACCCGGTTTCTCTGACGTTCCTTTTCCACCTGCTGGGAAAGGATCTCCTTCACATCCTCGCTGTCCCGGATGTTTTTGATATCAAAGCAGCCGAGATCCTTGTCGGAGGAGTCAAAATGCACGGTGCCCAGCCCGAAGATCTTCTGCAGAAACGTCCTGTGCAGATTGACATTCATGATCCGGTAGAGACGGACCTCATACTCCCTGGTGTTAAACAGGCCGGATTCCACGAAAAACCGGTCCTCGGAAATTCCATATTTCGTAAAAGTCCACGGCAGTCCGCACCAGAGGCGTTTGCGCGCGTACCAAAGCAATATCTTCTTATTCATCTCGAAGGGCCTCCTTTTCATTTATCATAAAGGATGCGGGGAGAAATATCAACCGAGAGTGACCGTTTTGACGGCAATTTCCTCGCAGAATTTCCTGTCGTGCTCGGCAAAGATCAGCGTCGGGCGGTAATCCAGCAGCAGTTTTTCGATCTGCATTCTGGACAGAACATCGATGTAATTGAGCGGTTCATCCCACACCAGCAGGTGCGCCTGTTCGCAGAGGCTCCTGGCTATCTGCACCTTCTTCTTCTGGCCTTCGCTCATCGCCTGCAACGGTGTGTCAAACTGTTCCCGGGAAAAATCGAGCTTGCGCAGGATCGCCTTGAACAGGCTCTCGTCGATCTGCGCCGCCTCGGCGTAGTCGGAAAGATCTGTCTGCTCAAATACGGCGTTCTGCTGCACATACGAGATCCGCAGTCCGCTGCCGCGGGTAAAGGTGCCGGTGTGCGGGATGTCTTCCCCGCACAGGAGCTTTAACAGGCTGGATTTGCCGCTGCCGTTTTTTCCGACCAGCGCGATCCGATCGCCCCGCATAACCGAAAAGCTCACCGGTCCGCAGATCATGCGATCATCATAATACACAGAGACATTGGAAAAATCCGCCATCTTCTCCGTCTTATACGGCAGCTGCCGGATCGACAGATCCTGCACTGTCTCTGCATTTTTAAGAAGAGATTCCTTCTGCCGGGCGGCCTGCAGACGGCGATTTTCAATTGCCTTCGACCGCTTCATGGATTTGGCTGCCTTATGGCCGACATAGCCGCGGTCCACGCGGGAGCCGGAGCTGGTGGTGCCGAATTTTCCCTTCTCCGCCTTCGACGACCAGGCTGCACGCTCGGCCGCGCTCTTCTTCAGCCGGCCGATTTCCCCTTCCAGCTTTCTGTTCTCCGCGAGTTCAAACTGCATCTGTCTTTGCTGATTCTCATACCAGGTGGAAAAATTTCCCTGCTGGATCTCGATGTCCGTGCGGTTGATCGCCATCACATGGTCGATGCAGCCGTCCAGAAAGCTCCGGTCATGGGAAACAAGGATAAAGCCTTTTTTGCCGGCCAGATACCGGCTGACCAGTTCTCTTCCCCGCAGGTCCAGATGGTTGGTCGGCTCATCGATCAGCAGAAAATCATTTTCATTCAGGAAAAGCGCGGCCAGCATCAGCTTGGTCCGCTCCCCGTTGGAGAGCGTATAAAACGACTGATAGAGCACATCCTCCGGCACCTCCAGCAGATTCAGCTCCCGCACAAGCTGCCAGTAAGCGAAATCCGGGCAGATCTCCTGCGCCGCATCAAGCGCATTTTCGTAAGGGTCGCTGACCGGATAAGGAAAATATTCCAGGTCCACCGGACAGCTGATCGTCCCGCTGTACTCCATCTTCTGCTGCAGAAGGCGCAGCAGCGTCGTCTTGCCGCGCCCGTTGCGCCCGATCAGGCCCAGCTTCCAGCTGGTGTCAATGGTCAGGCTGACATTTTCAAAAATATTTTCATAGCTGCCTTCGTAGGCAAATGTAAGATTCTGTATGGTTATCTGCACTCTGGCATCCCCTCCTCATTGCATGGCACAACATAAAAATAACGGTCTCCGTCCGAAAACGAAGACCGTGTCCGCATTCACATTACTCGCCGTCTGCCGATCCTTCTTTCTCAACACTGACGATAGCTTCCTTCTGCATCGGAATACGGCAGTGCTTGTCGGAACCGAACTCGACAACAACAACCTCATCGGAAATATCAATGACTACACCGTAAAAGCCGCTGGTCGTAAGAACGCTGTCTCCGACCTCCAGGCTGGCGAGCATCGCATCGGTCTCTCTCTGACGCTTTCTGGACGGACGGACAGAGAGGAAATAGAAAAGTGCCGCAAAGATTCCAATGTAGACAATCAGCATGACAACAGCCGATGTTGTACTGCTGGAATCCAGTGTTAAAGGCATAATGTTCATGTAACTTCCTCCTAAAATATAATAATCATTTATCTTCGTCTCCGGCTTTGAAGCCGTCGAGCGTAGCTCTCTTGAATTCCGCGTACCGGTGTTCCCGGATCGCTGCCCTGATCTCCTCCATTAAATGATTGTAGAAATACAGGTTGTGCAGCACGCAGAAACGCATGCCCAGCATCTCTTTCGCCCGCAGCAGATGGCTCACATAGGCTCTGGTATAATGCTGGCATACCGGACAGCCGCAGCCTTCCTCTATCGGCCGGTCGTCCAGCTTAAAACGGGCATTGAACAGATTCAGCTTGCCGAAATGCGTATAGACATGGCCGTGCCGGCCGTTGCGCGACGGATAGACGCAGTCGAAAAAGTCCACGCCGCGGTCCACACCCTCGATGATATTCTCCGGTGTGCCGACACCCATCAGATAAATCGGCTTGTCCTGCGGCAGATACGGCACCACTTCGTCGAGAATATGATACATCTGCTCGTGCGATTCGCCGACTGCCAGACCGCCGACCGCGTAGCCATCGAGATCCAGCTCGGAAATCTGCTTCGCATGCTCGATCCGGATATCCTCGTAGGTACCGCCCTGATTGATGCCGAAGAGCATCTGGTGCGGATTCACCGTATCTTCCAGGGCATTCAGCTCATCGATCTTCTTCTTGCATCGATACAGCCAGCGCGTCGTCCGGTTGACGGAATTGATCATATATTCGCGGCTTGACGGGTACGGTGCACATTCATCGAGAGCCATCGCGATCGTCGACCCAAGATTGGACTGAATCTGGATGCTCTCCTCCGGTCCCATGAAAATGCGGTGGCCGTCGATATGGGACTGGAAGGTAACGCCTTCCTCACGGATCTTGCGCAGGCCCTTCAGGGAAAAGATCTGAAAGCCGCCGGAATCCGTCAGAATCGGGCGGTCCCAGTTCATGAACTTATGAAGTCCTCCGAGCTGCTTGATCGTCTCGTCGCCGGTCCGGACATGCAGATGATATGTATTGGAAAGTTCTACCTGTGTGCCGATCTCACGAAGGTCCTGTGTGGACACGGCTCCCTTGATCGCGCCGACAGTGCCGACGTTCATGAAAACAGGTGTCTCGATAGTGCCATGCACCGTCTCCATATGGGCGCTGCGCGCTCTGCCATCACGGGCGACAATCTGATACATAATCTCCTCCGGTCTTTCTATACGTTAAAAATCAACATTGTAATTATATCATATTCCAAACCATCTGCAAGCGCAGATTTATACGGATTCGCCGTTGCCGCCGCTCTTGCGTCCGGCAGGCAGATAATTTATACTGATTGCATACTCTTAAAATGAAAGGACAATGATCATGGCTGGATCCAGTTTCGGAAATATTTTCAGAATCACTACCTGGGGGGAATCGCACGGCAAGGCAATCGGGGCCGTCGTCGACGGCTGCCCCGCCGGCATTCCGCTGACTGAGGCGGATATTCAGTACTATCTGAATCTCCGCAGGCCCGGCACTTCAAGGGCTGCAACGGCGCGGCAGGAAAGCGATACCGTCGAGATACTCTCCGGTGTCTTCGAGGGACGCACGACCGGCACGCCGATCTCCATGCTGATCCGCAACACAGACCAGCATTCCGGCGACTACGCTAACATCGCCGGCTGCTATCGGCCGGGCCACGCCGATTATACTTTCGATGCAAAATACGGTTTCCGCGACTACCGCGGCGGCGGCCGTTCTTCCGGCCGCGAGACCGCAGGGCGTGTGGCCGGCGGTGCGGTTGCCCTGAAGATGCTCGATGAATGCGGCATTCGCATCACGGCTTATACGAAGTCGATCGGTCCCGTCAGCATTGATGACGACCCGGACGGCTATGACGAGGCGGAGATCATGCGCAACCCGCTCTTCATGCCAAATAAAGAAGCCGCTGCCAGGGCGATGGCTTATATTGAGCAGATGCGCAGCATGCAGGACTCTGCCGGCGGCATCATTGAATGCCGTATCGACGGCGTTCCAGCCGGTCTCGGCGACCCGGTTTTCGGGAAACTCAGCGCATCTCTCGCCCAGGCCATCTCTTCTATTGGAGCTGTCAAGGGATTTGAAATCGGCGAAGGTTTCCACGCTGCTGTCATGAGAGGTTCCGAGGACAATGACGCCTTTATGCCGGACGGCAGAGGCGGCATCACGAAGCGTACCAACCACGCCGGCGGCATTCTGGGCGGTATCAGCGACGGCTCGCCGATCGTTTTCCGCGCTGCTTTCAAGCCGGTTGCCTCGATCAGCCGCCCGCAGGATACGGTCACCAGAGACGGCAAGGCGGCGCAGCTCACCATCAAGGGCCGCCACGATCCGGTCATTCCGCCGCGCGCTGTCGTCGTCGTCAAATCCATGGCGGCGCTCGTGATCGCCGACGCCCTGCTGCTTGGCATGACCTCCCGGATCGACCGCATCAGAGATTTCTACCGGCGCTGACGGCACGGGCTAATGCAGATCATAAAAGGGGACGTACAGAAGGAAAACACCTTCCGTACGTCCCCTTTTCAGATACTGTCCGGTTATCAGATATCGGTATCACGCGGCATCAGGATGCCGGCTGCAATGTAGAGCACAAGACCGACACCGAATGAAATCAGTGTGATAATCACCCAGATAATACGGACAATGGTCGAGTCAATGCCCAGGGACTGCGCAATGCCGCCGCATACACCGGCGATGATCTTGTCAGTCGTCGATCTGCACAGGCGGACATCATGAATGTTCTTCATATTACCACTCCTTCACCACATCATCAAAAATGTGCGTAAAATCAAAGGTTGCCAGGTAATCAGCCGGCGTCTCCGCACGGCGGATCAGCTGCACGCTGCCATCTTCCTTCAGAAGAAGCTCTGCGTGTTTCAGCATTCCATTATAATTATACCCCATTGAGTAGCCATGTGCACCTGTATCGTGAAGAATTACATAATCTCCGATATCGATCTTCGGCAGCATTCTGTCCACCGCGAATTTATCGCTGTTCTCACAGAGGCCGCCGGTCACATCATACTTGTGGTCGCAAGGCGCATTCTCCTTGCCCGCAACTGTAATATGATGATAGGCACCGTACATCATCGGACGCATCAGATCAGCCGCACAGGCATCCAGTCCGATATAGTCCTTGTAAATATGCTTCTCGTGGATCGCCGTCGTCACCAGATGGCCGTAAGGACCTGTCATATAACGTCCCATCTCCGTAAAAATCGCCACATCTGTCATACCGGCCGGTCCGAAAATCTCATCGTAAACCTTGTGCACGCCCTCGCCGATCACGGCGATGTCGTTCGGCTCACCGTCCAGCTCATACGGGATGCCGACACCGCCGGAGAGGTTGATGAAATCAATCTTCGCGCCGGTCTCCTCGTGCAGTTCCACCGCCACCTTGAACAGGATCTTCGCCAGCGCCGGATAATAATCATTGGTCTGCGTATTGCTGGCCAGGAAGGCATGCAGGCCGAAGTGCTTCACGCCCTTTGAAACCAGATAGCGGAATCCCTCCGTCAGCTGCTCACGGGTGAAGCCGTATTTTGCCTCCTCCGGCGTATCCATGATAAAGTTGCTGATCTTGAAGACGCCGCCGGCGTTGAAACGGCAGCAGACCGTATCCGGAAATTCTCCGACATTGTCCTCAAAATATTTAATATGCGTGATGTCATCAAAATTAATGATCGCACCGACCTTCTTTGCATAGGCAAACGCCCTCGCCGGCGTATCATTGGAAGAGAAAAAAATTTTCGGGAAAGTAAAGCCGCAGGCCTTCGCCATCATCAGCTCTGTCTCGGTCGCGCAGTCGAGGCCGCAGCCTTCCTCCTTCATGATCTGAAGGATATAAGGATTCGGTGTCGCCTTGACGGCAAAATATTCGCGGTAGCCTTTATTCCAGGAAAAGGCTTCCTTCACTCTGTGCAGATTATCGCGGATTCCCTTTTCATCATAGATATGGAAAGGAGTCGGATAGGTCTTCGTAATTTCATCCAACTGCTCTTTGGTAACAAAAGGTATTTTTTTCATAATTAAGCGCCTTTCTGTTTCTGTATTTTCAAAAAGCCGCAGTCATGCATGGCTGCGGCTTTTCTGTTGTGTCTGCTATAAGATAAATTACATGATCTTGTGAATCCAGCCTTCCGGTGCATCCACGGTACCGTACTGAATACCGGTAAGAAGATCGTAGAGCTTCTGGGTAACCGGGCCCATCTTCTCCATGCCGCTCGGGAAGCATACTGTCTCGTCGTGGGAGACAACCTTGCCGACCGGGCAGATTACGGCTGCTGTACCGCAGATACCGCACTCTGCGAAATCCTTGAGTTCGCTGAACTTAACCGGACGCTCGGTAACCTTCATGCCAAGATAGTCCTTCGCAACAACCAGAAGAGATCTTCTTGTTACAGAAGGAAGGATCGAATTGGACTTCGGTGTGACGAGCTCGCCATCCTTGGTGATGAAGATGAAGTTCGCACCGCCGGTCTCCTCTACATAAGTACGGGTCGCCGGATCAAGGAACATGTTCTCGTCATATCCATTGGCATGTGCTGTGACATTGGCATGCAGACTCATCGCATAGTTGAGACCTGCCTTGATGAAACCGGTTCCGCGCGGCGCGGCACGGTCGAAATCGCTGACACAGATTGTGATCGGCTTTACGCCGTTCTTGAAATACGGACCTACCGGTGTGCCGAAAAGTCTGAACTGATATTCAGTGGCCGGCTTTACACCGATAACCGGATTGGTTGCGAACATATATGGTCTGAGGTAGAGCGTAGCGCCTGTGCCGTAAGGCGGTACCCATTTGGCATTGGCTCTGACAACCTCTTCCACAGCCTCGATGAATCTCTCAGCCGGGAAAGACGGCATCTCCATACGCTTAGCGGAATCCATCATTCTGGAAGCGTTGAGATCCGGCCGGAAAGTGACAATGCTGCCGTCTTCCTGCTCATAGGCTTTCAGTCCTTCGAAAACCTCCTGACAATACTGCAGAATACCGGCACACTCATTCAGTGTGATATTCGGGTCGTCGGTCAGAGATCCCTCTCCCCACTTGCCGTCCTTGAAGTTGGCAACATAACGCTTGTCTGTAGTAATATAACCAAAGCTCAGGTTTTTCCAGTCCAGATTTGCTTTCTCCATAACAAAATCCTCCATTTCCTCTATATCATTCGGATTATTTTTTAATCAAATAAAAGTATAGTCTTTTAAATTTTCAAAATCAATAGGGAAATAATATGACTTCTCTTCATGGAACCATAACCCGGACTTAAAGCTGCCGCAGCCAGTCCCATCACAAAAGACTGCATGGCATATGTCCGCATAATATCGCCTCCTGCCCTTTCATCGTTTTCAGGCCTGTGCCATAAAACTGATCCAGCGTCTTCCCGGCTCCCGCTGCACGGCAGCCGACTGAAAGCCCGCCTGTTTCAGATAATCCTTCATTTCCTCTTCCGAATAATAAGAGGCGCCTTCCGTATGTTTTTTTTCATATCAAGAAACATAGCTTTATCCTCCGGCTAGGGTTTAACACAGCTAACTTTTGACAGTCAAACGCTTACGCTCTCTTGATAAATCTTCTCAGTGCGTAAAAATAAGGCGGACAGTTATCACAGAGTTCACGGACCGGGATGCATTTTACGGTTGCCTGCGGCGGCCCGTTTTGCTATACTGCAGATTAATGCAAAGATGGGAGATGGATTATGGAAGATAAAGTCATCAGGCCGGCCGTCCGCGCCGTCATTTTCGACCTCGACGGCCTGCTGATCAACAGTGAAGTCTATACACTTGCCTTTTATCAGAAGCTGACTGCCCCGTACGGCAGTCCTGTCACCAGAGACTTCTTCATTGCGCATCTGAGCGGCCACACGGCGGATTCCAACGCCGCTTTGCTGATCGGGCGCTATCACATGCCGCTGACCGTGCAGGACGTGCTCTCCCTCCAGGAGGCCAATGATGCGCAGAACCTGATTACGGGCATTCCGCTGAAGAAGGGCGCGCGCGAGCTGCTGGCATACCTGCGCAGCCGGCAGATCCGCATCCTGCTCGCGACGTCGAGCTGGCGCAGCCGGGCGGAGAAATTTCTCGAGAAAAACGGCGTTCTGGACTATTTTGACGATATGGTCTGCAGTGAGGATTTTGAAAACAGCAAGCCGGCGCCGGACGTTTTCCTCGCCGCGCAGGCAAAAAGCGGCGAAGCCAAAGAAAACTGCCTTGTCCTTGAAGACAGCGAAGCCGGTGTGCAGGCAGCGCACAACGCCGGTATCCGCGTGATCTGCGTGCCGGATATGAAGAAGCCGACGCCGGAAACCGCGGCATTGGCCTATGCCGTGCTGCCGGATCTCAATGCGGCTGCGGCCCTGATCTGAACAGGCCAGCCTTGAAGGAGGTTATCATGCAGAATTTCAGAAAGGATTTTCTATGGGGCGGCGCGACGGCCGCCAATCAGTATGAAGGTGCCTGGGATGAAGGCGGCAAGGGCGATTCCGTACCGGATCACTGCACCGTAGGTTCCGCCTCGTCCCCGAAATGGGTGACGGAGGAGATCAGGCCGGATGTGCTCTATCCAAGCCATGAGGCCGCTGATTTTTACCATCATTATAAAGAGGATATCGCCCTTGCGGCGCAGATGGGATTTCGCGTGTTCCGCCTTTCCATCAACTGGACGCGGATTTTCCCGACCGGTCTTGAGGAAGAGCCGAACGAAGAAGGCCTGCTCTTCTATGAAAATGTTTTCGCCGAGCTTCACCGCTATGGCATCGAGCCGCTCGTCACGCTGTCGCACTACGAGCTTCCCTACACGCTCGTCCGCCGGTACAACGGCTGGGCGGGGCGCGAGACAATTGACTGTTTTGTGCGGTACAGCCGGGCCGTGCTCGACCGCTTTCACGGGAGCGTCCGTTACTGGCTCACCTTTAATGAAATCAACAGCGGCACCATGCCGATGGGCACCGTCATGTCGCTCGGCATCATCCGGGGCTATACCGGTCCGGTTCCCGATGCGCCGGCCGACCCGCAGACACGTTTTCAGGCGCTGCACCATCAGTTCATAGCCAGCGCGCTGACCGTCCGCTACGCGCACGAGCACTACCCGGAGCTGAAAATCGGCGATATGAATCTCTTCTCGGCCATGTATCCGCTGACCTGCCGGCCTGTCGATGTGCTGGCGTGCCAGCGCAGAAACCAGATGACCAACTGGTTCTGTTCCGATATCCAGGTGCGGGGGAGCTATCCATATTATGCTGAGCGGTATTTTGAGGAAAATAATATCCGCATCCGGAAAGAGCCGGAGGATGACCGCATTCTCAGAGAAGGCACCGTCGATTTTTACACCTTCAGCTATTACATGAGCAGCTGCGTTTCCGCCAACGAGCACAAGGAGATGGCCGGCGGCAACGGCATTGGCGGCGAGAAGAACCCGTATCTGCAGGCGAGCGACTGGGGCTGGCAGATCGATCCGGACGGGCTGCACTATTCGCTCAATGAAATTTACGGCCGCTACCGGATCCCGATCATGGTGGTGGAAAACGGGCTCGGCGCCTATGACAAAAAGGAGCCGGACGGCAGCGTGCACGACGGATACCGCATCGACTACATGCGAAGCCACATCGCCGCCATGAAGGAAGCCGTGCGGGACGGCGTCGACCTCATGGGCTATACGCCGTGGGGCTGGATCGATGTGGTCAGCGCTTCTACAGGAGAGATGGCCAAGCGGTACGGTTTCGTTTTTGTCGACAAATACGATGACGGCACCGGGACACTGGCCAGGTCGCCGAAAGATTCTTTTTACTGGTATCAGAAAGTGATCCGCACCAACGGAGAAGATCTCCGCTGAATCCGCCGGAGATCATTTATAACCAGAAAACGCATTGCGCAGGCATCTCCCTGTACAATGCGTTTTCTGGTTTTTATTTTCTCTTATAGACGGTAAAGGTGTACGGAATATCAAAATAGGTCCGTTCCTCACCCTCGTTTACCATCTCCCAGTCCGGGTCCTCGTCGAGGTTCGGGAACCAGGCGTCCGCCGCGTAGGCGTAATCCATCTTCGTGATGTACGCCGTATCGCAGTACGGCAGCATCTGCCGGTAAATGCTCTCGCCGCCGATGACGAAAATGCTGTCACTTTCATACTGCTTCAGAAGCGCCATGGCTTCTTCGACGCTATGCACAACCTCCGCGCCTCTGACTTCATAATCCGGGTTATGGGTGATGACAATATTGGTGCGCTTCGGGAGCGGCCTGGCGTTCGGAAAGCTCTCAAGCGTCCGGCGCCCCATCACCACGATATTGCCGGTTGTCTTTTTCCGGAAGAACTTCATGTCCTCCGGGATACTGTTCAGCAATTCATTTTTGCAGCCGATCGCCCAGTTGCGATCCACCGCTGCTATCAGATTCATTGATCTCATCTCCTTCAGACCGCGATCGGAATATTTCTGACCTGCGGGCCGGTCTGATAATTCTCGACAGTAATGTCTTTCGTCGTAAATTCATAAAAATCGTGAATATCCGGGTTCAGACGGACGGTCGGCGCCGGATACTGCGGCCGGGAAATCAGTTCCCGGATGATCGGGATGTGCCGGTCGTAAATATGCGCGTCGGCAATCACGTGAACCAGCTCGCCGACTTCCATATCGCAGACCTGTGCCAGCATGTGCATGAGAACCGCATACTGCACGACATTCCAGTTGTTGGCGGCCAGAATATCCTGCGATCGCTGGTTGAGAATCGCATTGAGCACAAGTCTGTCGCTGCCCTTCTTCCGCGTGACATTGAACGTCATGCTGTAGGCGCACGGATACAGGTGCATCTCATGCAGATCCGCATGGACATACATATTGGTCATGATACGCCGGCTGAACGGATTGTTCTTAAGGTCATAGATCACGCGGTCGACCTGATCCATCATGCCCTCCGCATAAATATGTTTGACGCCCATCTGATAGCCGTATGCCTTGCCGATCGATCCCGTCTCGTCGGCCCATTCGTCCCAGATGTGGCTGTTCAGTTCATGTATATTGTTGGACTTTTTCTGCCAGATCCAGAGCATCTCGTCGGTCGCGCTCTTGATCGCCGTGCGGCGCAGCGTGATCGCCGGGAACTCCTTAGACAGATCATAGCGGTTTACAACACCGAATTTCTTGATCGTGTAGGCCGGCGTGCCGTCCTCCCATACAGGGCGGACTTTCTCGCCTTCCGTGCTGCAGCCGTTATCCAGAATATCCTGACACATTTTGACAAATACCTGATCAGCGTAACTCATTTCTCTTCTCCATTTTCATTCAGTCCGCGCTCTCAATCAGAAAGGCGGTGCCTTTGCCGA
Organism: uncultured Eubacteriales bacterium; assembly: GCA_900314775.1. GTDB lineage: Bacteria > Bacillota > Clostridia > Lachnospirales > Lachnospiraceae > UBA2912. The sequence goes on from OMWM01000001.1 coordinate 68,076, forward strand.
TCGTAATCTCACCGCGTTCGGCAGTGATCTCGTTGCTGACGCAGAGGCTGTCGCCCAGCGTCTCCTCGGCTCCGTCAACTTCGTATTTGAATCCGGTCATATGCAGTCCCGTGAGTTTCTCCGATACCGGAATCAGGGAAACATAGCGGCCGTACTGTTTCTTCTTCTGAAGCACTGCCGTCTCATCGCGCAGAAGGCGCACTCTGTTTTTCGCGCCGATAATGATGCCCTCCGCGCCGGCATTTTTCAGGCGCACCAGCAGCTGCAGCGTCGAGAGCGTATGGTCGACGCGCGTACCGAAAGCACCGATCAGATACACCGTGAGGGGGCCGCCTTCGCCAAGCTGCAAAGCCAGGCGCACGGCAATGTCCGTATCGGTGTTATCCTTGACCGGATTGAAGCGGTGCACGGTGATATCGGCACGATTGATGTATTTATCCAGAATTTCCGGTGAAATAGTGTCGAAATCTCCCACCAGCTGATCAAATTCTGCCTCCGGCATCTCTTTCATCACCACTTCGTCCCAGAATGCCAGGGATCCGTCCACCACGATGATGTGGTCAAATGTCTCTTCTTTCAGCAAACGGAGGGCAGAATCGTGGTCAATCCGCCCTCCCGTGATAATCAGTATCTTCATCTGTGTGTTTCCTCAAATGTCTTCATGATCTGCAGGAAGTCTCTGGTATTGCCGGCGATATCGCCCCTGAAAATACGGGAACCGGCTACGATCACATTGGCACCCGCTTCCAGTACCTCCGCCAGATTATCGGTTCCGATGCCGCCATCGACCTCGATATCGGTATCGAGTCCTGCCTGCGTCATCATCGCACGCAGTCTGCGTATCTTCTCTGTGGAAGACGGAATGTATTTCTGGCCGCCGAAGCCAGGGTTGACCGTCATCAGCAGCACCATATCCAGATCCGGCAGAATCCAGTCGAGCGCCGTCAGCGATGTCGCCGGGTTGAGCGCCGCTGCCGCCCTGACGCCGCAGCTTCGGATGTGCTGAATTGTTCTGTTCAGGTGCGTACACGCTTCCGCATGCACGGTGATGATATCCGCTCCTGCCTTTACAAAATCTTCAATATAATCATCCGGATTCTCGATCATCAGATGCACGTCAAAAATGGCGTCCGTGCATCCGCGGATGCATTTCATCACCGGTGCGCCGAATGTGATATTCGGCACAAAATGGCCATCCATCACATCGATATGGACAACCTGTGCGCCAGCCTCGACAGTCTCTCTTACCTGGCTGCCCAGACATGAAAAATCCGCAGAAAGGATAGAAGGTGCAAGCAATATCTTTCTCATCAGTATCTCCTCTCGCTGTTTAATTCTTCAAACAGATGCCGGTATCCCTCGTAGCGGTCCCGGCTGATCTCCCCCGCCTCCACGGCACGCTTCACCGCACAGTCGGGTTCACTGATATGATTGCAGCCGTTAAAACGGCACTGGCCGAAATAAGGTTCAAATTCCGGATAATAATCCTTCAGCTCTTCCGGGTCCATCTTATCCACATACAGGGAACTGAACCCCGGCGTATCCATCCAGTAGGTATCGTCGCCGATGGCAAACAGCTGTGTATGCCGCGTCGTGTTGCGGCCGCGCCGGATCTTATCGCTGATCGCGCCGGTCACCATGCCGGCCTGCGGATACAGCGTATTGGTCAGCGACGACTTGCCGACACCGGACGGGCCGGCCACCACCGTGGTCTTCCCCTGCAGCATGGCACGCAGCTCTTCTATTCCCGTACCGTTTTTTACACTGATCGCAGCCATCCTGCAGCCGCTGCCGCGGTAGCGTTCCTCGTAGGACCTGAGCGTCTCCGGGCCGACCAGTTCGATCTTGTTGAAACAGAGAATCAGGTCGACATGCTGCTTCTGCATCATGATCATAAAACGGTCCAGCAGACCGAAATTCGGCTCCGGGTCTGCCGCCGCAAACACGATCATCGCCTGGTCTACATTGGCCGAAGCCGGCCGCACAAGCTGGCTCTTCCTCGGCAGAATCTTCTCGATGCTGCCGGTCATCTCCTCTTCGGGAAGGACCTTCATCTCCACATTGTCGCCGACTAGCGGTTTGATCCCGAGCCGGCGGAACAGCCCTCTGGCTTTGCACTCATAAATACCGTGCCGGGGGACATGTACATAGTAAAATCCCCCGACACCCTTGATAATCTTGCCTGTCATATTTTATTGGAAATTGATTGTGGACGTGTCGTACAGCGTTCCGTTCAGATACATATTGACAGTGGCCGATCCGGACTGCGTACTCTGCACGTCAATCGTAGCCGGCAGCGAGCTGCTGTCGGTCTGCTGGTCATAGACGGTCCTGGTACTCATGCCGCTCTGCACAACCACAATACGTACTTCGCCTTCCGTTACCGTCTGTACATTGCCGCTGCTGTCGACGTATGTCTGGTTAAACGGACTGACGACGGAAACGGTCGCCGAGTAGGTCGTCGACTCTTCGCCCTTGCTGACTGTCAGCGTCACACTCGTACCCTTGTCAACTTTGGTGCCGGCTGTTACGCTCTGCGCCATGACCTGTCCTTCGCTGTAGCTTGTACTGTATTCTTCTGAACTGCCGCCGTAGTAAAGGCCTGCGTTCTGCAGTTCCACAATCGCGTCGTCCAGATCCTCACCGCAGACATCCGGTACCGTCACCTCGGTTTCCTCGGATTCTGTCTCCTCGCCTTCGCTGACATACAGCGTTACCGTATCGCCCTTGCTTACCTTGGAACCGGCGGAAGGACTTGTCTCAATGACATGATCCTCTTCCACGCTGCTGTCCTTCTTGTATTCAATCTGCACTGTCAGGCCTCTGGACTCCAGCTGCGTCTGTGCCTTCTCATAATCCATGTCACTGACATCCGGCAGTTCGAACGTCTCCGGCGTATATACATAGACCGTTACGGTCGTGTGAATCTGTGTCTGTGTATTGGCCTCCGGGTCCTGATCATAGATCTCTCCCTCGGTATAGCTGCCGTCATCGTTATCCGGTGTCTGCTCCACAGCCTTGATGCCGAGCTTCGCATCGGAAAGCGCGGACTTGGCCTCTTCGACCGTCATACCGGTCAGATCCGGCACCGCAACTGTCTCGATGTCTTCTGTCTCTGTCTCCGCATTGTTCAGACCGCCCAGCAGATTGGATGACCGCAGAGCGAAAAAGGCAATGACAGCCGCCAGGATGATCACACCGACAATAATCGCGATCTTCGCGCCTTTGCCGGACGAAGACTCATCATCATCGCCGTCATACTCATCCACGTAGCGTTCGTTCTCTGTGTCCTGCACATAATTGTCACGTTTTTTCGGGACAACACGTGTCTGTTCTTCTTCCTCCTCCTCATCCATAGAAGGAAGTGTCTCCTCCATCGCCGCCTTGCGGCTGCTGCCGCTGTCATTCGCCGCAGCTGCACTATCGGCAGCTTTGTTCTTGATCGAAGAAAGCGCATCGCCGATCACAACGGTATCGCCTTCCGGCACGGCGCTGCCGAGCGTCACATAGGCGCCGTCCGGGTGCGTCAGTACCTGCCGCAGATCCGCAATCAGCTCCTTCGCCGAAGAATACCGCCGCTCAGGCTTCTTCTGCGTACATTTGAGAATAATCTTCTCCAGGCTCTTCGGCACCTCCGGATTGATCTCCGACGGCGGTGTCATCTCGCCCTGAATGTGCAGAAGGGCAATCGCCACGTTCGTCTCGCCATCAAACGGTACGCGGCCGGTCACCATCTCATACATGGTGATACCGAGTGAATAGATATCGCTTCGCTCGTCACTGTAGCCGCCGCGCGCCTGCTCCGGTGAAATATAGTGCACCGTTCCGGCTGCCGTCGTGGTGACGGTCTTGGAATCCGCCATCTTGGCAATGCCGAAATCCGAGATCTTGACCTTGCCGTCACGGGAAATAATGATATTCTGCGGCTTGATATCACGATGAATGATCCTCTTCTCGTGTGCGGCGCTCAGTCCGCTGGCAATCTGCACGGAAATATTCAGTGCCTCGCGGATGCTGAGCTTTCCCTTCATCTCGATATAATTCTTGAGGGTGATGCCCTCAATCAGTTCCATTATGATAAAGTAGATGCCGTTTTCGTCACCTACGTCATATACACCGACAATATTCGGATGGGACAGTCCCGCCGCGGACTGTGCCTCTGCCCGGAATTTGCGCACAAAATCATCATCCGAGCTGAATTCATGTTTCAGGACTTTGATGGCCACAAAACGATTGAGTCTCTTGTCCTTCGCCTTGTAGACATCCGCCATACCGCCCGAACCGATGCGTTCAATAATCTCGTATCTGTTCTGCAGCATACTGCCTGGTATTAACATTCGTCATCCTCCTTAATACAAGGTTCTATTACAAGCGCGGTTACATTGTCATAGCCGCCGTTGCTGTTTGCTTCATCAATCAGAACAGACGGTGCCTCTTCCACCGGTGTCTGCGTGATCACCCGGTAGATCTCCTCGTCCGTCAGCATATTCGTCAATCCGTCGCTGCACAGAAGAATCTTGTCTCCCGGCTGCAGATCGACCTCAAAATAATCCGCATTGACATCTTCAGAAACGCCGATTGCCCGCGTTATGATATTCTTCCTCGGATGATTGCGCGCCTGTTCCTTCGTCATCTCTCCGGCTCTGACCATCTCGGCGACATAGGAATGATCCTCTGTAACCTGACTCGCCTCTTCGCCGATCAGATACAGTCTGCTGTCACCGACATTCGCCGCGAAAAGCTGATTGCCCACTATATAGGCAACGACTATCGTCGTACCCATACCTTCATATCTGCTGTCTTCAAGGGATTTGGAATAAATGGCCTGATTGACCGCCATGATACCCTGATCGATAATCCGGATCGGTGTGGTCTCCTTCGCATTCCTGGCAAACTTCACAAAACTGCTGATTGATGTGCGTGACGCATAATCGCCTGCTTTGTGACCGCCCATGCCGTCTGCTACGATAAACAGATTCGGCAGATTGCCAACGGGATCAACTGAGTAATAATAGGCGTCCTGGTTCATGGAACGAACCCGCCCGATATCTGTTTTCGCAAATGCCCGCATAACTAATCCTCCCCGACAGATAACTGACTGCTCATGTACTTCTTCCTGAGCTGTCCACAGGCAGCACTGATATCTCTGCCCATTTCTCTCCTAATAGTAACATTAATGCCGTTTTTTTCAAGCACTGATTTGAACCGGCTGACCGTCTGTGCCTGCGGCTGCCGCATGCCTGTCTCCTCCACCGGGTTCACCGGAATCAGATTGACATGACAGTCAAATCCTTTCAGGAGCCCGGCCAGTTCACGCGCTGACGCCTCACTGTCATTGGCGCCGCTGACGAGACTGTATTCAAATGAAAGCCTTTTCCCCGTTTTTTCCTGATAATAATGGCAGGCATCCAGCAGCTCTGTCAGGCTGTACCGGCGAGCCACCGGCATCAGGCGCTGCCTGTCCGCATCGTTGGAAGCGTGCAGCGAAATCGCCAGTGTTACCTGCAGCCCGAGATCGGCAAAATCCCGGATGCCCGGCACAATGCCGCATGTCGATACCGTGATGCTGCGCTGGCTGATGTTGAGGCCGTCCGGTCCGCTCAGGATTCGGATCATCCGGATGACGTTGTCAAAATTGTCAAACGGTTCGCCCGTGCCCATCACAACCACGTTGGAAACCCGCTGGCCGACGTCCTTCTGAATCTGATAGATTTCATCGAGCATCTCCGACGCTGTCAGATTGCGCACCAGTCCGCCGATCGTCGACGCGCAGAAACGGCACCCCATCCGGCAGCCAACCTGCGAGGAAATGCAGACGGACAGCCCGTATCGGTAGCGCATCAGAACGCTCTCTATGACATTGCCGTCATCCAGTCCGAACAGATATTTCGCCGTGCCGTCGATCTTCGAGACATACCGGCGCACCATTTTGTGGGAGACAAGCCGGCAGGTCTGCGCCAGCTGCGCCCGCATGCTTTTGGACAGTTCTGTCATCTCGTCAAACGAGCCGGCCAGTCTGACATGCATCCACCGGTAAAGCTGCCCGGCACGGTATTTCTGCCATCCAAGCGTATTGACCGAAAAATCCGTCAGTTCATCCAGCGTCATGCTCCTGATATCTATCTTCTCTTCTGCCGCATTCTCCATCTTCATTCCACTCTCTTCAGTCTGGCCGCGAAAAATCCGTCTGTGCCGAATTCCCCGGGCAGTATCTGCCGCATGCCCTGCGCCGTATCCTTATTGCGAAGCGCCGCAGGAATCCATGGGTCAAGGGAATCTGTCTCAAAAGGCAGGTTCTCCGTGATCCATCGCACCATATCCTGATTTTCTGCCGGTGATACCGTACAGGTACTGTAAATCAGAAGGCCGCCCGGTTTTACATAGGAAGAAACTGTTTTCAGAATATCTTTCTGCAGCTGCACCAGCGCCTCGATCTTCTCCGGCGTCATCTCGTACCGGATATCCGGCTTGCGGCCGATCACGCCGAGTCCCGAGCACGGGAGGTCGGCAATCACTATATCTGCGCGGCCGATATCCTGCTCCTGCAGCGTCAGCGCATCGCACACTTGAGTGCGCACATGCTGCACACCCATTCTGGCGATATTTTCCTGAATCAGCGCGATCTTCTCTTCTGTCCTGTCGCGGGCGATAACCATGCCTGTTTCAAGGCGGTCGGCCGCCTGCAGGCATTTGCCGCCCGGCGCCGCGCAGACATCTATAATCTGTTCATCGCCCGCCAGTCCGGCGGCAGCCACCGTCAGCATGCTGCTCTCATCCTGCACGGCGAATTCGCCGGATGCAAAGGATGGAATGTCTTCCAGTCTGTCGTATCCTGATACACGGATCGCATCTGAAAATATTCTGCCCGGCTCGACGGTCACGCCGCCGTCCAGCAGCCGGCGGATCAGCTCTTCGCGCCGGTCGGTGTGCCGGATCCGCAGCGTCACCGGCTGCTCCCGCAGGAAAAATTCACCGAAGGAAGCGGCTGCCTTATCGCCGTAGGTCCGCATCCAGAGCTCCGTAAGCCATTCCGGAAGAGAATAGCGGACCGAAAGACTGCTGACCGGCTCAAGCCTGGGATCCGGGTACGGAATCCTGTCCTTCTCCCGCGCGATGCTGCGCAGCACCCCGTTCACAAAGCCTGACAGCGAGCCGAAGCCATGGCGCTTTGCCAGCTTCACGGACTCATTGCACGCCGCGGAGTCAGGAATGTGTTCCATCATCAGTATCTGGTAGGCACCCATCTCCAGAATCACCCGCAGCGGCTTTTTGATCCTGCCAAACTTCACCTTGGAATAGAGGCCGATCACATAGTCAAGCTGTATCTTCGTCTCCAGAACACCCCGGAACAGGCGGCTGATCAGCGCCCGATCCCGCTTGTCAAGATAGGCGTATTTTGCAAGACTCTTCTGCAGCACGACATGGGACGGCATGCCATCCCTGCACACGTACAGAAGCATCTCGTAAACGATCTCTCTTGTATTTTCCAATTTATTCACCCAGCACCGTACCCGGTGTCAGACGGCTGCCGCGCAGAAAAGCCCCGGCTTCCATGCGCTTTTTGCCTTCCATCTGCACTTCCCGGACAACGAGTGCGCCGCTTCCCGTCTGAACGGTAAAAGAATTCCTGTCTACCTTGGTCACCTCGCCGGGTACCGCGCCGCCGGCCGGTGTCTCCACCGGATCGGCATCCCATATTTTCAGCGTCCGGCCGTTCAGTTTCGTGTAAGCGCTCGGCCACGGATTGAGTCCGCGGATCAGCCGGTCTATCTCCGCCGCCGGTCTGGTAAAATCAATCCGCCCCATCTCCTTGGTCAGCATCTTCGCATACATGCCGGCCTGCGCATCGTCCTGTTTCTGCGGCACGATCGTGCCCGCTTCCAGGCCCTCCAGCGTCTTCAGAATAAGCGAAGCACCCGCCTTTCCGAGCTTATCCGTCAGCGTGCCGCCGGTATCCTTCGGATCGATGGCGACCTCTTCTTTGAGAAGCATATCGCCCGTATCCAGCCCGGCATTCATCTGCATCGTCGTGACGCCGGTCACGGTCTCGCCGTTGATGATCGCCCACTGAATCGGCGCCGCGCCCCTGTATTTCGGCAGGAGCGATGCATGGATGTTGACGCAGCCAAGCGGCGGAATGTCCAGAATATCCTGCGGAATAATCTGTCCGAAGGCGATCACGACGATCACATCCGGCGCTATCTCCGCAAGGCGCCTCTTAACCTCTTCGTCACTTCGTATTCTGACCGGCTGCAGCACTTCTATGCCATGCTCCAGTGCGGTCTCCTTGACCGGTGAATACGATACCTTATGGCCGCGTCCCCGCACCTTGTCCGGCTGGGTGACAGCTGCCGCCACCTCGATCCCGGCATCCAGCATCCGCCTGAGGACGGTGTCCGCGATATCCGGTGTTCCCATAAAAACTGTTTTCATCATTTATTCCTCATAATCTGCTTCATCGTAATCATGAAGCCGGCCTTCAACCTTCTCCGTGTAAAGATGACCGTCCAGGTGGTCAAATTCATGGCACATCGCCCGTGCCAGCAGGCCATGGCCTTCAATCGTAAACGGTTTCATATCCAGATCCAGCGCCTCTGCCTTCACATATTCCGGTCTGCGGACCATGCCGTATTTGCCCGGAATGCTGAGACATCCCTCACTGCCGAACTGCTCTCCGTCTGTGGCCACGATCTTCGGATTGATAAACACAATCGGTCCCTCTCCGACATCGATCACAACGATTCTGCGCAGAATGCCGACCTGCGGGCCGGCAAGGCCGACGCCGTCCGCGTCATGCATCGTTTCGATCATATCCTGCGCAAGCTCACGGGTACGGTCAGTCACCTCCGTGATCTCTCTGCATTTCTTATAAAGGATCGGATCTCCTTCAATTCTTATCTCTCTGAGTGCCATAATCTTTGCCTCCTGTAATTAAACCGGTGAAATCGGGTTCATATCAAAATTAAAATATATATCTCTATCCAGTCTGGCTGCCGCCGCATAATGCTGAATATCTCTCTCGCAGCGAAGCAGCACTGCCTCATTCGTATGCCGCAGATAAAGCACGTAGCGGTAACGGTCGCGGACCTTCGCAATGCCCGCGCGGACCGGCCCGAGCAGATACGGGTCTCTCCAGCCTGCCCTCTGCAGACGCGCATGCAGCGCACCGGCTGCCGCTTCCGTCTGCGCATCATCCAGTCCTTCGAGCAGGATCTGCAGCATGCTGACCGCCGGCGGATAATGCATGAGCCTGCGGAACTGAATCTCCTGACGGTAGAACGCCTCGTAATCCTGCGCCGCCGCCGTCTGAATGCAGTAATGCTCCGGCTGATAGGTCTGAATGACAACGCGGCCCGGTCTGCTGCCGCGCCCGGCACGTCCGGCCGCCTGCGTGACAAGCTGAAAGGTGCGTTCCGTCGACATGTAATCTCCGGTATGCATGGACAAATCCGCCGCCAGAATGCCGACCAGCGTCACATTCTCAAAGTCATGTCCCTTGACGATCATTTGCGTGCCGATCAGAATATCCGCCTTGCCCTGGGAAAAGGATGTCACCATGTCCGCCACGGCATTTTTGCGGGATGCCGTATCGCGGTCCATCCTCATCACCGAGGCATCCGGAAATTCCCTGCGCACGATGCTCTCGACGCGCTGCGTGCCGATGCCGAACTTTCCTATATAAGGGGAACCGCATACAGGGCAGCGCTGCGGCATTCTCATCTGAAATCCGCAGTAATGGCATTTCAGGATGCCGCCGCTGTGCGCGGTCAGGGAAACATCGCAGTGCGGACACCGGATCACCTCACCGCAGCTGCGGCAGGACACAAAGCCCGCAAAGCCGCGCCGGTTGAGGAAAAGCATGATCTGCCCGCCGTCCTGCAGGGTCTCCTCCATGGCACCGCGCAGTGCCTTGCTGAAAATGCTGCGGTTGCCGGCCTTCAGTTCCTCGCGCATGTCCGCGATCTCTGTCTGCGGCAGTGCGCTGCCTTCTTTCGCCCGGCACGTCAGCGTGTGCAGCGAATAGGTTCCCTCCGATGCTTTCTTATAGGAAGAAAGTGACGGCGTGGCGGAGCCGAGAATCACCGCCGCATGGGCCAGGCGCGCTCTTTCGATCGCCGCTTCCCGCGCATCATACTTCGGTGTGGTCTCGCTTCGGTAGGCACCGTCGTGTTCCTCATCGACAATAATCAGTCCGGGATCGGAAAACGGGGCAAACAGCGCCGAGCGCGGTCCGATCATGATACTGGCCTCCCCGCTGCGGGCCGCCATGAACTGATCGTATTTCTCCCCGTCTGACAGCTGCGAATTCATCACGGCAATCCTGTCGCCGTATCGCCGCCGGAAACGGGCGACGGTCTGCGGCGTCAGCGAAATCTCGGGAATCAGCACTATCACCTGCCGCCCCTGCGCCAGGACATAGTCCATGACTTCCATATAGACCTCGGTCTTGCCGCTGCCGGTGATTCCGTAGAGCAGATGCACGCCGTCGCGCGTATTCCAGTCCGAACGGCAGCGGCTGACGGCATCCTTGATCTCCTGCGCCGCCTTCGCCTGCTGCGCATTCAGCACGGCATGCTCTGTTGTTACCATATTATAAGTATGCCGGCCGCGTACAATCTGCGTACTCGATGAAACCAGCACACCCGACTCCAGAAGAGGCTTCAGCGTACCCGCGGAAATATGCAGGCTGCCGCTGAGTTCTTCCTTCGTGACAAATCCCCGCCCGAGCACCGCCTCCAGCAGGCGGACACGGGCAGCGCGGTTCTTATAATGCCGGCTCTCCTCAAGGACAGCACGCGCCTTCTGCTGATCCGGCGCGGTGTAGACGGTTCTCGTCTTCTCACGGACCCGCCTTCTGACCGGCTGCACGGCGGCAAGAGCCTGCGACAGGGTGCCGTCGCAGTGCTCATGCATCCACACGGCAAGCTGAATCAGCTGCCGGTCGGCCGGCGGCGCATCTTCTATAGAGGCCAGATCCCGGATCCGTTCTTCCGCGATCGACGGCTTACCGGAAAGGCCGATGATAAAGCCATGCATCATCCGGCCGCCCTCGCCAAGCGGCACCTTCACACGCGCGCCGACACAGGCCTTTGCCTCCAGCGCATCCGGCACGCGGTACTGAAATACCCGGTCCAGATTGCGTACGCCGGATTCGATTACAATATCCGCATAGATCATCCGATCCTCCGCTTCATTCATAAACGCCAAGTATCTCTCCGAGTTCCTCCACGGTGCGCGCCACGCGGACCGCGCCTGCCTCTTCCAGCTCGCCTTCCTGCGCGTAGCCGAAATATACGCCGATGCCGTCGATGCCGTTGGCACGCGCACCTTCCATATCATAGCTGCGGTCGCCGATCATCACGGCCTGCGCTCTGCTGCCGCCTTCCACGCCGAACTGCCGCAGCGTCTCGGCGACGACCTCCGGCTTGCTCTCTCTCGTGCCGTCCAGATAGCTGCCGACCACCAGATCAAAATAGCGGTGCAGGTCATATTTGTCCAGGATGCGGAGCGTGTACACCTCCGGCTTGGAAGTCGCCACGGCCAGCCTGCGCCCGCTCTCTCTGAGACTGCGCAGCAGCGCCGGGATCCCCGGAATCACCTTGTTCTCAAATATACCGATATCATTAAAACGCTCCCGGTAAAGAGCCACGGCACGCTCTGCCTGGTCCTCATCCATATGGCAGAAACGCATGTATTCATCTCGAAGAGGCGGCCCGATAAAACTGGTCAGTTCCTCTGCCCTTTTCTCAATTCCCATCCGGTGCAGGGAATACTGCACCGACTTCGTGATCCCCTCGCCGGGGTCCGTAAGGGTTCCGTCAAGATCAAATAAGATGTAATCGTACATGGCCGCCGACCCTCCTGAAACGCTCCGGCAGACAGGATCTGCCGTTTTGACTCTATCGTTTTATTTTATCATAAGGTTCTTACTGTGGCAATCATGCAAGACAGTCCCCCTGATTATTGTCTGACACTGCAAAACTATTTACAAAAAATAATGTACAAATATAGGTACATTTATAAAATTTGCACTAATAAGCTTGCCTTGCCATACATTGTATGCTAAAATATCCATAGTTCAGGAATAGAACGCATTCTCCTTTGGAGCTGCGTGAGAGGTACAGAATCTGGTTTTGCTTTCGCCAAATTCGTTGCCTGTATGAGACAGAATGACATGATCTGCCGCATCTGACAATACCCCGACCGCGGGTCTCAGGAGGAAAACATATTAATAGGAGGTTATGTTATGTATGCGCTTATAGCTTTTATTCCTATCATCTTAGTCGTAGTACTGATGATCGCCTTTAACTGGCCGGCTAAGAGAGCACTTCCATTATCATGGTTAGTTTCCCTCATTATCGCCGTTGCCGTATGGCATCTGTCATTCTACCACTCGATTCAGCAGACAATCCTCGGATTCCTGGCTGGTTTCGAAGTACTTGTAATCATCTTCGGTGCTATCCTGATCATGAACACACTTTCAAGATCTGGCGCCATGGCAGCTATCAACGGAATGTTCACACACATTTCCCCTGATATCCGTATCCAGGCTATCATCATCGGCTTCATCTTCGGTGCATTCATCGAGGGTGCCGCTGGTTTCGGTACACCTGCAGCTCTGGCAGCTCCGCTGCTGATCAGTGTAGGCTTCCCGCCTCTTGCTGCTGCTATCATCGCACTCGAGTTCAACTCCGTTCCTGTATGTTTCGGTGCCGTAGGTACACCTACCAACTCGGCATTCGCAACCGTTCAGGAATCTGTTTCCCAGATCGAGGGCATCCAGGATACAGATGCGTGGAGACTTGCACTTACCAAGTATTCAGCTATCAACATGGCTTGCTGTACTTTCCTGATCCTCATCGTAGGTATCGGTATCCTCTGCAAGCAGTTCGGTAAGAACAAGAAGTTCTCAGATGTAGTTCCGATGATCCCTTACATCATCTTCGTAGGTGTTGTATTCGATGCTATCTATCTCATCATCGCTTCCAACATCGGACCAGAACTTACTTCTCTCGTTGCAGCTGTAATCACTCTGTTCGTTGTCATCTTCACAACCAACAAGGGATTCCTCGTACCGAAGGAAACACTTACATTTGATCCTAAGGATCAGTGGGATAAGAGCTGGGTCAGCACCACAGAGGTTCCGGAGCCGAAGCATTCCGATATGAACCTGTTCCTTGCATGGACACCTTACCTCATCATCGGTGTCGTTCTCGTAGTTACCCGTGTTGCTCAGAAGGCTGGCGTTGCGTTCTTCGATAAGATGAAGACATTCACAGTCGGTACCGGTACAAGCGGCGCAATCATGGGCGGCGACTGGAACTGGGCAATCCTTTGGAGCCCTGGCGTAACATTCATCATCGTTGCAATCATCACATTTGCACTGCATAAGATGAACGGTGAAGCCATCAAGGGTGCTTTCCACGATACATTCAAGATGGTTACCGGCGCTGCCATCGCTCTTCTGTTCGGCTGCGCAATGGTTTACATCTTCCGTAACACGAACGTTGATGCTGTTGCTGCTGGTGAGACCGGTGCAATCGCGAACTCCATGCTGTATGTAATGGGCGAGGCACTTTCCAACATCTTCCAGAAAGCTTACGTAATCATCGCTCCGTTCATCGGTGTACTTGGTGCTTTCATGTCAGGTTCCAACACCGTATCCAACACCCTGTTCTCAGGTCTCCAGCATCAGGCTGCAATCTCTGCAGGTCTGCCGGCTGTTATCATCGTAGCCCTTCAGAACAACGGTGGTGCTATCGGTAACATGGTCTGCGTTAACAACGTAGTTGCTGCTACTGCTACAACTGGTACAATCGGTAACGAAGGTAAGATCATCAGAACAAACGCTCTGCCGATGTTCCTTCTGAGTGTACTTGTTATCGTCGTAGCTTCCATCATGATCTTCGTACTGGGTATCAACCCGGATGCAGATCTCGGCTACACTGGCTGATTGGAATTGACAAATCCTTCATAGTAAGGTAAAAAGAAGCGGGAATGCATTCAATGCATTTCCGCTTCAATTTTTAAAAAATGAGGTGTATCGGTTTATGATTCTTTCTATTATTCTTGTATGCGTATTTGGCGCCCTGACAATTGCATCCGCCTACTTCTTCTACGGCATCGGAACACAGTTTTTCTTTGCCATCGGCAGCGTAATCTTTATTTTCTGGTTGATCATCACAGATTATATCAAGAAGAAACAGCAAAAGCGCGATGAAGAACGAAAAAAGAGTACCCATATCGAATCATCACTGAAAGATAAGGATACTCCTAACGATATCAAGAATGTCGCACATCGTTCAACCAAGAACCTGTAATCAGATTTTATCTATATTCTCGATCATCTCCGATCGGATCTCATGCAGCAACTTATGGTAAAAGGCCTGACCGCCTTTTACTATGTTGTAGCGTGCCCGATCGCCATTCACCTGATGGCGGTCAAACGTGCATTCCATTACATATTTCTCATCATATTTGCCATAACTGCCGATCACATCCCCGCCTTCGGCGACGCAGGAAGCCTTGAACAGGTAAACGGCAGGTTCATCCGTCGGTATATTCCAGCCCTCAAACAGCTTCTCACCTATCTCACGGCTGCAGGTATAGATATGGGCATACCGTCCGGCCATTCTCGTAAAATCATAGACTCTGAATTTCTCGAGCCAGCGCTCATCCAGCCATCCATTCTCCTTTTCATCCGACATGATAATACATACCGGCATCGTCCGGCTGTCTGACAGGATCAGGTCACGGATTTTCCAGATCTGCTGCTCTTTGATAATTCTGCGCGATGTCGTCAGATACCGTACATCAAAAATACCGATGCGGTCTGAAATATACGAATAAAACATCGGGCAGCTGAAATAACGGTTGATATAGAAGCTCTGATCCGACGCGGTCGCATAGGCATTGCGGACCTCCAGCATCTGTCTTCCGTCCTTCTCCCGCCAGCAGGAAGCCTCTGTCACCCAGATCTGACCGGGTGCCTCACAGTCCACATTCGTGCTCTCAAGGCTCCAGTATTCCTCTTCCGGCTTATAGGTAAAGGCAATCGAATAGCCGAGCTGCCTGTGCGTAAATGTCTCCGGTTCCTTCGGGAGCGACGGCTCGATGCCGCCGAACTTATCGCGCAGCCAGGAGCAGGCAATTCTCGCCGCCTCAATCATCGCCTCATGCAGCGGATATTTGTAGCTGCTCAGATTCACCCTCGCATTAAAGACATACTTCTTCTGGAAAACGCTCATCGTATGGAACGTGAACTCGTCACCCAGCGTCTCATTGCCATCATCAAATACATCCTTGTCGTGGAAAATCTTCTCCATTCGTTCATCGTGAATGACCGCACGGTTTACGAGCGCAATGATCGTATTCGCATTGATCGGGACCGTACGCGGCTGTGCCAGCAGTTCGTCGATCAGCACCTGCCGCTGCGTCTTGTACAGGAGCTTGCCGATATTGTTCTCCGAATGATCCTGGTCCAGAATCTCCTCGATCTCCGGATAAATCGGCTTGTCTTTCATGCGGAGACGGTAATGCGCCTTGATCATGCCGGCCCAGTTGCCCTCCTTGTAAAGGTCATGGCCGAGATTCTCAAACAGCGATACAAGAGACTTGTCGCAAAGCTCGAGCGTAGCCAGTATACTGTTGAAGTAGCGCGATACGCTGCCGCGCCCCGACCAGAGGTCGCCGCCCTTGTACTTCATATCGTGCTCGATCTCATGCCATCCTTCGAAGAAAACCGTCTTCAGCTGGATCTCCACAGTATCATCAATGCACATATTCCAGGTCTCCGGAGAAATCTGCGCCTTCAGGTATTCCGGCAGACGGAATACGCCGTTGATCTTCATCGGCTTGAATTCCTCATCCTTCTGCTCGGTTTCTGACCATTCGACAAGACTGAACAGATTTTCCAGTATATTTTTGCAAATACGAAGATCGTCTTCGAAGTACAGATCGACACGTACACCGACCAGATCCTGTATTTTCTTGTTCTCATTGTATTCTTTAATCTGAAATTTTCTCTCAAGTGACTCTGCTGTCTTCACGCGGGAAAAAATGCGGTAATAGATGCCGCACTGCTTCAGGCGCTCTTCCACCAGATGTCTCAGTTCCACCTCAACAATAACCGGAACACGGACATTTTCCGCTATTTCCTCTCTGCTGAAAGTAACCTTTTCACTCATAAATATTACACACCTTTCCACGTTATATATTATCACATAAGCGCGGAGAAATGTCGTTTATAATACACATAAATACAGTTTTAGAAAAATTTAATATAGAAAAAACTCTGTCTCCGCTCTTTCATATCCTGCGGGGACAGAGTCTGTCACTGTCAAATATTTATTCAGTTTTTCTGATTAATCATTCATCTCACTGCAGGCTTTCAAGCAGCGAATAATCCGTCACGGAAGCTGTATCCAGCTCTGTGCCGTCCGGCGTATCATACTCCTCGTTCTGGCCAAGCTGCTTCGATGAAATCTCTTCTTCACTGACAGCGCCGTTACTCAGCGTGAGCAGGCTGATGACCTCACCGCCCATATGTCCGTAAAGCTTATAGATGCCGGCGCCGGATGCATTGCTGTACAGCATCGAATGCCCGCCGCTGAAGGTGCCCACCTGTACGGCTGCACCATCCTCGATCGTATAGACATACCACTGGTAATCCGCCTCACAGGTGCCGTTCAGCACCAGAAGCTCGGCAATGCCGTCCTGATCCATATCGAAAACCGTATATTCATCAAACTCATTGGAAGCATACTGCCCCAGAATCCCTTCATACAGAGAATAATCCGGGGTCTGTGCCGCTGTCTGCACGGTCTCGCTCACGGTCTCTGCAGCGGTTTCAGGCGCCTCAGAATCCGTCTGCAGCTGCGTCTCCTTCTGCGCCGCAGCTGTCTCCGTCTTGCTTGCAGATGAAGACGAAGAAGAACTGCTGGCAGGCGCTGAGCACGCCGTCAGGGCAGCCAGAGAAACAGCAAGTATAATCGCGTAACTGCATTTTTTCATATCGTCATTCCTCCCTTTGATTATGAATTTATCATAACACAGCACCCGCAAAAGTCAAACCGCCGCGCGGGCCTGCAAAAAGCCTACATAAAACGGGAATTGTTCGCAAAATACATAGCAAAAGATGCAAAATACGGGCTAAACGTGATATAATAAAGTAACGTTAAAACGCAGTAATTATGTATTTTAGGAGTGTTTATTATGGAAATTACAAACGATATCAGGTATGTTGGTGTCAATGACCACAAGATCGACCTCTTTGAATCACAGTATGCAGTGCCGCACGGCATGGCTTACAATTCCTATGTAATTGTGGATGAGAAGACTGCAGTCATGGATACGGTTGACCGCCGTTTCACACAGGAATGGCTGGATAACATCGAGAAGGTACTCGGAGACCGTAAACCGGACTACCTGATCATCCAGCACATGGAGCCTGATCACTCTGCCAATATCAAGGTATTTATGGACAAGTACCCGGAGGCAACCATCGTATCCAGTGCCGTTGCTTTCAACATGATGAAGAATTTCTACGGTGACAACTACACCGACAGAAGAATCATCAGCAAGGAAGGCGAGACGCTCAGCCTCGGCAGACACATCCTTCATTTCGTGGCAGCGCCGATGGTGCACTGGCCGGAGGTTATGATCACCTATGATGAGACAGACAAGGTTCTTTTCTCTGCCGATGCATTCGGCAAATTCGGTGCCAACGACACACCGGATGACAACTGGGCTGATGAGGCGCGCAGATACTACATCGGCATCGTAGGCAAGTACGGCGAACAGGTACAGGCTCTGCTTGCCAAGGCAGGCGGTCTTGATATCCAGATCATCTGCTCTACACATGGTCCTGTTCTCAAAGAGAACCTCGGCTACTACATCGGCCTGACCAACACCTGGTCCTCCTACGCTGTAGAGGATGAGGGCGTTGTCATCTGCTATACTTCCGTATACGGCCACACCAGAGAGGCTGCTCTCCTGCTTCAGAAGAAGCTCCAGGAGAAGGGCTGCCCGGCAGTGCCGATCTACGATCTGGCAAGAGACGACATGCACAAGGCCATCAGCGAAGCTTTCCGCTACGGCAGAATCATTCTCGCGACGACTACTTACAACATGGGTATCTTCCCTCCAATGGAGACGTTCATCAACAACCTCAAAGAGCGCAGCTTCCAGAAGCGTAAAGTCGGCATCATCGAGAATGGTACATGGGCACCGAAGGCGAAGAAGATCATCACCGATATGCTCTCTGACTGCAAGGACATCACATTCTGCCAGAACAACGTAACGCTGAAATCTGCCATGAATGCACAGTCTGACGCACAGCTCGACGCACTCGCTGACGAGATCATGCAGTAAATTCGGTTTTGCGGCCGGGTTCCGGCCATAAGAGATAAGGCGGCTGCCTCTCGCAGCCGCCTTTTTCTTTTCAGGCGTATTTTTTCAGTGTCTCATAGATAATCTTTGCGTTCTCTTTTTGCCTGGCACATTTGTTGATTCCCTTGCTCTTGTTCAGCACCATCTTCAGACCGCCTTTTTCCGTCTCCACATTAGTCGTATACAGGTTCAGCGCCGAGCCGAGCTTCAGCTTCGTGATCTGCGAATACGGAATCACAGCGAACTGATGGATGCAGTCATTGCCGGCGCCGGTCTCCACAACTACCAGCGAATTCCCGGTCACGCCCATGTAACAGTAAGCGTTGCTCAGTGCACCGAAAAGGAGTATCTCACCGATGCTTCCCCTGATCGTGCCATAGCCGGCTGCGGCGTAATGTTCGCCTTCCGGGCAGACCTGCGCAAGAAAAGTATTCATATCTTCATCGTTCATAAACATATGCATAACCTTTTCCTCCCCGTGTTAATTGTAAAAAAATCTCCGGGCGGCACGCCGTCCGGAGATCTTATTATTTCTTCTTGCCCTGATTGGCAACTGCTTCCATCTTCTTCTTCAGTTCTTCCTGATCGCCGAGATAATAATGGCGGATCACGTTGAACTCATCGTCAAACTCGTAAACAAGCGGTACACCGGTCGGAATATTGACACCGACGATGGTATCCTTGTCGATATTGTCGAAATATTTGACAAGTGCGCGGAGTGAATTGCCATGTGCGGCAATGATTACGCGCTTGCCTGCCTGCATATCCGGCTTGATGACTTCGTTGAAATACGGAACAACACGCTCGATGGTTGTCTCGAGGCTCTCATGCAGCGGAAGAAGCGCCGGATCCACATCTCTGTACATCGGCTGGTTAGCTGCTGCTCTCTTGTCATCCGGTTTCAGAGCCGGCGGCTTGACGTCGAAAGAACGTCTCCAGATCTTGACCTGATCCTCACCGTACTTCTCGGCTGTCTCGGATTTGTTCAGGCCCTGCAGCGCACCGTAATGGCGCTCATTCAGCTTCCATGATTTATGAACCGGAAGCCATGCACGGTCCATCTCATCGAGGATGTGATTCAGTGTGTGAATCGCACGCTTCAGATAAGATGTATAGCAGACATCGAAATCGTAGCCTTCTGCCTTGAGCAGTCTGCCGGCCTGTCTGGCCTCCTCGTGTCCTTTCTCGCTGAGATCGACATCGGTCCAGCCGGTGAAAAGGTTGAGTTTGTTCCATTCGCTCTCGCCATGACGGACGAGTACCAGTTTCATCATACTCCTTACCTCCTGAAACTTAAAAATGCATCAGCTGTTCTTCTTGAAGATCTCATCCAGCGTGTGCCATCCGAGAACGGCGCACTTGACACGGGCAGGCATATGAGAAATATCGACAAGGCAGCCTGCTTCATCGAGTTCATCGATCTCCTCCTGGCTCGCTTCTCCCTTGATCATACGCAGGAAAATATCGCCGAGGCGCAGGGCTTCCTCCTTCTTCTGTCCCTTGATCAGATCACACATCATATCGGCAGAAGCCTGCGAAATCGCACAGCCGTCGCCGACGAAAGCCGCATCCTCAATCGTATCATCATCGCTGACCTTCAGCTGAAGAACGATATCATCGCCGCAGCTCGGGTTTACACCCTCGAGCTCATAGGTCGGATCCTCGATCTTGTGCTTGTTGCCCGGATGCATGTTGTGATCCGTCAGAATCTCATTGTAAAACGTATTAAATGCCATAACCCATCTTCCTCCTGATCTGTGCCAGTGAAGCGGCAAAACGATCGATCTCCTCTTTCGTGTTGTAGAAAGAGAAGCTGGCTCTTGTGGTCGCCATAACCGGTCTGCCGTCTGCCTTTTTGATAAAGGCCATCAGCGGCTGCGCACAGTGATGGCCGGCGCGCACCGCAATGCCGTCGGCATCCAGAATGGTTGCTACATCGTGCGGATGTACATCGTCAAGAGTAAATGTAAGGATGCCGGTGTGTTCCTTCGGGTCCGCCGAGCCGAGAATATGCACACCCTCGATCTGCGTCATCTTCTCCATCGCATAAGACGCCAGCATCTCTTCACGCTGGCTGATGGCATCGAGACCGATCGACTGGATATAGCGGATCGCAGCTTCGAGGCCGACCGCACCGCCGACATTCACCGTACCGGCTTCAAACTTATGCGGCACCTCGGCAAATGTGGCTCCATCCCTACGTACATATTCTATCATTTCTCCGCCTGTAAGGAAAGGCGGCATTTTCTCGAGATATTCCATTTTTCCGTAGAGCACGCCGATGCCCATCGGACCGTACATCTTGTGTCCGGAAAAGGCGAGGAAATCCACGTCCAGGTCCTGGACATCCACCGGAATATGCGGAACGCTCTGCGCGCCGTCCGCCACGAACACGCTGCCGTTTTCGTGGGCGATCTGCGCAAATTTCTTTATATCGTACTGACGGCCGAGGACATTGGAGACCTGCGCCATGGAGACGATCTTCGTCTTCGGTGTCAGCATGCTGCGGAAATTCTCTTCCGTGATCGTGCCGTCCTGCTCGCATTCGATGTAGCGGAGCACGGCGCCGTGGCGCTTTGCTGCCTGCTGCCATGGCAGCATGTTGCTGTGGTGCTCAAATACCGTGATCAATATCTCATCGCCCGGCTCAAGCAGCAGCTCGCTCAGGCTGAAAGCCACCAGATTCAGGCTCTCGGTCGCATTTCTCGTGAAAATAATCTCTTCCGGGCGTCCTGCATGAATAAATTCGGCTGCCGCCCTGCGTGCGCTTTCATGGGCCTCAGTCGCCCGCACGCTCAGATCATAGACACCGCGGTACGGATTCGCATTGGCGTTCAGGTAATAATCCCTGACCGCATCCAGCACGCAGGAGGCCTTCTGCGTCGTCGCCGCATTGTCAATATAAATACCTTTGCTGCCGTCGATCAGCGGAAAATCTTTCCGCAGTTCGAGGGCTCTTTCTTCGTCAATCACTCGCATTCTTCTGTCCCGCTTTCAAAGTAATTTTCCGTCCTGCAGCGGATTGCCGAATCCGGAATCTTGCGGCAGAGGCTTCTCAGTCTGGCATCGGCAATAGCTCTGTAAGCGCTCTGCTCGTCAATGCCTCTGGATTCCATATAGAAAAGCAGATCATTGTCCAGCTTGCCGATCGTGGCGCCATGATTGCCCTCGACATCCTCCTCGACGCAGAGGATCAGCGGAATTGTCCGGTTGATGACGCCGTCATCAAACATCAGGACATCCTCTTTCTCGTTGCCGACCGAACCGGCACAGCCGTCGCGGAAGTCGATCGTGCCGCGGAAAAGTTTCTCGGCCTTATCCCGCAGAACGCCGTTGGCATCCATGCGGCACTCGGACTTCTTTCCGTGGTGCACCGCCTCATAGTTCATATCGAGCTTGACCGTATTGCCGATAAAATAGCCGATGTCGGCTTCCAGACTGCTCTCGCGGCCTGCCAGGTCAACGCTGCAGCCTTCATAGATCTCTTTGCCGCCGAGGATGATGTTGGTCATATCTGTCTGGCCCTTATCCTCGAGGCGGCCGCCGATATCATTGAAGAAGCGAAAACCCTTGCCCAGCACATCGATCTGGATCAGATTGATCTTTGCATTCTTCTTTACATCCAGATAGGTCTGCACGGCTGCCTGCCCTGCTGCTTCCTTTTTGGAACGGTAAACCATGATCACGGTCAGCTCGCTGCCCTCTTCCGCGCGCAGAACCACGCGGATCGCCTCACTCTTGTCCGCGTCGAAGTCCATGCGCAGAACCACTGGTTTATCCGCCTTCTGTCCGGCTTCCGCAGCCACCTCATAGGCGAGATCGCCGGCCGTATCGACCAGTTTCACCATATCATAGCCGACGCCGGTTCTGTATTCCCTGTATACCGCGGCATCCGTACGGCCTACAACCGCCGGGCTGCCCTCCGGGATTTCCACCTGCGGGCTGCAGGCCTGTGCTTCCTGCACATCCTTCACGTCCGCATAATTCATTTTCAGCCATTTCCAGGTAGGAGACGGCAGTGTGTTCACTCTCATATCATTCATTTGCCTGTCCTCCTCAGCCTATTGCACCCTTCATCTCAAGATTGATGAGGTTGTTCATCTCAACCGCGTACTCAAGCGGCAGTTCCTTCGATACGTTGTCTGCGAATCCGCTGACAATCATCGCACGCGCGTCCTCTTCGGAGATGCCTCTGGACATCAGATAGAAGACCGCCTCGTCACTGATCTTGCCGATCCGGGCTTCATGGCCGACATCCGCGTCATTGGTGCGGATATCCATGGCCGGGATCGTATCAGAACGGGAAATGTTGTCGACCATCAGAGACTGACAGGAAACCGCTGATTTGGAACGCTTTGCCTGCGGTTTGACGACGACAGCGCTTCGGAATACGCTGACACCGCCGTCCTTGGAGATCGATTTTGTATTGATATAGGAAGAGGTGTCCGGTGCGTTGTGCACAACCTTCGCACCTGTATCGAGTTCCTGTCCTTTGCCGGCAAATGTGATGCCCGTAAATTCACAGCGGGCGCCTCTGCCCTGCAGAACGCTCATCGGGTACAGATAAGAGGTGTGGGAGCCGAAAGAACCGGATACCCACTCGATCTTGCCGCCCTCTGCGACGATCGCCCTCTTCGTGTTGAGATTGTACATGTTCTTGGACCAGTTCTCGATCGTCGAATAGCGCAGCGTCGAATTCTTACCGACGTAGAGCTCGACGCAGCCGGCATGCAGGTTGGCTACATTGTATTTCGGTGCCGAACATCCCTCGATGAAATGCAGATACGCATTGTCCTCGACGATGATCAGCGTATGCTCGAACTGGCCGGCGCCCTTCGCGTTCAAACGGAAATAGGACTGCAGCGGAATCGTCAGATGCACGCCTTCCGGCACGTAGACAAACGAACCGCCGGACCATACTGCTCCGTGCAGCGCCGCGAATTTATGATCTGTCGGCGGCACCAGCTTCATGAAATGCGAACGGATCAGGTCGGCGTACTCGCCGTGCAGCGCACTCTCGATGTCGGAATAGACGACGCCCTGCTGCGCCACTTCATCCTTTACATTGTGGTAAACCAGCTCGGAATCGTACTGCGCACCGACGCCGGCGAGCGATTTCCGCTCTGCCTGCGGAATGCCGAGACGTTCAAATGTATCTTTGATATCCTGCGGTACATCCTTCCAGTCGCCCTGCATCTTCGTGTTCGGGCGGACATAGGTTACAATATTATCCATATCGAGTCCGTCGATCGACGGGCCCCAGTCCGGAATCGGAATCTGGTTGTAGATGTCCAGACAGTGCAGTCTGAACTCACGCATCCACTCCGGGTCTTTCTTCTCTTTGGAGATCTGCTCGACGATCGCCGGTGTCAGACCTTCCTGTACCTTATAGGCATCTTTCTCATCATACCGGAAATCATACATGTTCCGGTCGATGTCGGACACTTTGGTCTTTTCCTTCATGTGATTTCCTTCCTTTCTTAAGCTTCGTACTTTGCAAATCCCTGCTCATTGATCTCTTCGATCATGGAGTCATCGCCGATAGCCACCAGCTCGCCCTGTACCATGACATGGACAAGGTCGACATTCAGCGCCTCGAGAATCTTCGTGCTGTGGGTGATGATCAGAAGGGAACCCTTCACCGTCTTCTGGTACTGCTCAATGCCTTTGGAAACCGTGCGGACGGCATCGACATCGAGGCCGGAATCGGTCTCATCGAGGATCGCCAGCTCCGGTCTGAGCATCAGAAGCTGCAGGACCTCTGCCTTCTTCTTCTCACCGCCGGAAAAGCCGACATTGAGGTCACGCTCAAGATAAGACATATCCATATTCAGCAGTTCCATATTCTCCTGCACTGCCTTGCGGAACTCCATGACACGCATTCTCTTGCCGGTTCTCTGCTCCATCGCGCTTCTGAGGAAGTCGCCGAGGGAAATGCCCGGCACCTCGATTGGTGCCTGGAAAGAAAGGAAAATGCCGGCTTTTGCTCTCTTGTCGACACTCTCCTTCGTGATATCCTGTCCGTTAAATAAAATTCTGCCGTTGGTCACCGTATAGCGCGGGTTGCCCATCAGCGTATTGCCAAGCGTCGACTTGCCGGCGCCGTTCGGTCCCATGAGGACATGCGTCTCCTGTCTGCCGATCTCAAGATCGATGCCGTGCAGGATCTCCTTATCGTCTACATTCACATTCAGGTTTTCAACCTGCAGTAAATTTTCAGCCATAATGCTACCTCCGATTATTCTGTATTTTTCTGGAATTTCTGGTATATACCCCTGCGGGGTTTGTTATTTCATGAGCCGCTGAAGCGTCGTCATCAGCTCATCAATTACTTCGTCATTTCCCTCGCGGAGACCGCAGGAAACACAGGTGCGTATGTGGTCCGACAGAAGCTCTCTGTTAAAGGCATTGACGGCCGCGTTGATCGCCGATGTCTGCACGATGATATCCGGGCAGTATGCGTTCTTTTCAAGCATTCCGCGCACTCCGCGGATCTGTCCTTCGATCCGGTTCAGGCGGTGCATCAGCTTGTTGTATTCTTCCTGGGATCGTTCCATGGGTTTGCTGCACTGACTGCATTGTGATGGTACCAAAAAACTCTGCCTCCTTTATTTTCCTATTGTCTTGGTAGAGTATATACCCTTTAGGGGTATGTGTCAATGTGCAGGTTGTTTTTTTTTTATACATAGCAATCGAGTAGGGGAGATTTAACTCCCCTCTCACACCACCGTACGTGCCGTTCGGCATACGGCGGTTCAAAGTAACTT
>OMWM01000077.1 GCA_900314775.1 uncultured Eubacteriales bacterium
CCCAGCGTCTGTATGATAAAGAGCCTCCTGTTGTCTTTCACCTGGTAGGAAATGAAAAAGAACAGCACGCCCAGAAAACCTATCGCCTGAATCAGAATATCATGCCAGCTACCCATTTACGCATATCTCCATATCTGCTGTTTACCCATGCTCCTGTGCATGTCAGTTATCGTCTATTATACATCAAACCGTCTCCGCGGAGCAAAAAAATACGGGCAGCGTAATGAAAACGCCGCCCGATTTTACTGGCATAATTCATATTATCTGATCGAAGCGCCCAGTTCACGCGCCTCCTTAAGCTCCGGTTTACCCGCGATATCGCCCACGGCCAGGTTGCCGCCGGCAAGCACGGCGCCGAGATTCTTCCACTGCAGATGCTCCATCAGATGATCGAAATAGTCCCGGCTGTCCTCGAAGCCGAATCCTTCCGCTGCCATCAGCAAGGCGCCGGCCCTGTCATGGCCGCGCAGCATCTGTCCGTCGCCTTCTTCCAGTGCAAACAGGCGGTCGATGACTGTCTTGAGCTGGCCGCTTACGTTCCAGTAGTAAAGCGGCGATGCCAGCACGACCACATCTGCTTCCCGGACCTTCGGGTAGATGTCCGCCATGCCATCCTTCTGCACGCATGGACATTCCCGGCTGCTGTGCCCGCCGAAACATCCCTTGCATCCGTGGATATCCATATCACTCAGGAAAAACTCCGCAATTTCATTGCCGGCACTCTCGGCGCCTTCTCTGAAAGCGCTGACCAGCGCCGACGTGTTGCCCTTTTTCCGCGGGCTGCCGTTCAGAATAACAATCTTTTTACTCATTTTTCTCGCTCCGTTTCTCTGTCAGTAAGACAGCACAATCACTTTTCCTTCTGTTGCATCGCCGGGCTTTATCTCGATCTCCGGCAGGCCGACACGCAGAATATCCTTGTCTTCGTAGTGGGCGAGGAAGCCGTCCACTGTGCTGATCTCCGGCAGGCCCCATTTTCCGGTGCGGTAGTGCATCGGGATGATACGCTTCGGAGATACCTCCGCTGCCGTCTTCGCCGCCAGATCCGCATCGATCGTGTAATAACCGCCGACCGGAATCAGAATCACATCGGCGCCGTTTAAAAGCGCGCGGTCTTCTTCGCTGATCATGCCAGGTGTATCCAGCGGGCAGCCAAGATCGCCGAAATGAATCAGCTTCATGCCGCCGGCTTCGAGCACCGTGATGAACGAATTGCCGCGTTTGCTGCCGCGGGCATCGTCATGAAAGGTCTGGATCCGGTGAAATGAAAACGCTTTCTCATCTGCCTTGCCGGTCAGCTTCACGCCCTTGCTGTAGTTGTGATCGCCGTGTTCGTGGCTGATGCTGACCGCATCCGCCTTCTCCTTGATCTTGCCGAGTCCCTTGACGCTGCCCGGCGAATACGGATCAAACACAATGCTGAAATCCCCTTGAATCACCTTGAAACAGGAATGGCCAAGCCATCTGATCTTCATAAATCACGCATCTCCCTTCAGACATAAGTGTTATCCCTGGACTCCTTGCGGATGAGATGGATAATCACAATATACATGACAACAACGAAAATAACGAACAGTACGTTGGACGTTGCCGTATTGATCATCGCACAGGAATCATAGAATCCATGCAGCAGAACCGCCGATACATAGCCTGCAATCAGGTTCGCCGTGCGGCCCGACGTGTCGCCGTTCAGCTCCGCTGTCTTCGCGCGTCCGTAAAAATAGCCGAAGACCACGGCAAAGCCGCAGTGGCCGGGAACGGACAGCACCGCACGCGGCAGCGCCACGGAAAGACCGTACTGGAAAACATATTCGATATTTTCAAAGGCGGCAAAGCCAAGCGATGTAAACGTGGAATAGACGATGGCGTCGAACGTGTAATTGAAGTTCGGATCACGCCATGTCCTGCGGTAATTGAAGAAGAACTTCGTGCCTTCCTCGACAACCGCAACAACCAGAAATGCCGTCACAATCGAATAGGTCTCACTGTTCTGATCGACAAAACTGCCGACAATGCTCGTGCCGATCATCTCCAGGATGATGGAGACCAGCGCCGCCAGAACGCCGTTCAGTACGCACGACCAGAGCAGGCTGGCCGGCTCCTTCTCGTAAGTATCTTTGCTGTAGATGTACCGCATCAATATGATGGCCGGCAGCAGCGCTGCCAGAATATAGATGAACAGTACATTCATGCCCAGATTGAGCAGAAAAAACATAAACTGAACCTCCTATTTGGATTTAACCATGGTCCAGAGCTGGGCGAACAGTTTTCTGACCGTCCTGTCCTGATACCGGAATACTTCATCGTTATTATAACCCGTTCTCGGGATGTATGCATCGATTCCGGCAAAATCTTCTGCGGCTGCCTGCTCGCGCACCGACTTGATCGCCGATGTGTAGCCGACGTACTGCGTGTTGCGCAGTGCCACGTCCTCCCGGAGAAAATAGTCGATAAATTCATGCGCGAGATCCGTGTTTTTGCAGTCCTTTGTGATGACCATGTAGTCGCACCACTCGTTGGTGCCCTCCTCCGGCGCATAATAACCGAGATTTTCATTTTCCTGCATGATATAGGCAGCGTCGCCGGAATAGACCACCGCCAGGGCCTTGTTGCCGGCAATCATGTTGTCGATCACATCATCGCCCGCATAGATCGGGTCCATCTCATCTCTCTGCCGGATCAGCCAGTCGTACGCCGCGCGGATTTCATTTTCATCGGTGGTATTCATGGAATACCCCAGCGCCTTGAGGGCGACCATGAAGGAATCGCGCTCGGAATCGTACATATAGAGATTGCCGGCGTAGCGGGTATCCATCAGCAGGTTCCAGCCCTCGCTGAGGTCCTCGCTGCTGACGACGTTTTTATCATAGAGGATGCCGACATTGCCCCAGAAATACGGCACCGAATAGGTGTTGTCCGGGTCGGTCTCCAGCCCCATCACAGACGGGTCCAGATTGTCCGCATTGGAAAGGAGCGACCAGTCGATCGGCTGCAGGTAATCCTCCTGCACGAGCCGTTCCACCATGTAGTCGGACGGCACAAGGATGTCGTACTTGTCGCCGGCCTGCAGCTTCGTGTACATCATCTCGTTGGACTCGAATGTCTCGTAAATGATTTTGCAGCCGTATTCCTCTTCAAATTCCGATATCAGGTCAGGGTCAACGTACTCGCCGGCATTGTACACCCGCAGCTGTGCCGTCTCCCCGGTCCCGCTGCGGCCGCGCAGATAGAGCACGAACACCCACATGAACAGACAGACAGCTGCGGCCGCGGCTATGCGGCGCAGATGGTGCTTCGAGCCTTCTTCCGTATAATCACCGCCGCCCTTGCCGCTTGCCAGTGCAGCGGCCCGTCTCTTCTTCTCGCGCCGTGCGCTGATGCGCGGCACCAGCTTCATGCAGGCCAGAATCACGGCTATGACAGCGACTACCAGCGCCGAGAGCGCATTGATCGTCGGATTGATGCGCTTTGACATGTTGTAGGCCACGATGGAAATATTTTTCACGCCGTTGCCCGTGACGAAATAGGAAATCACGAAATCGTCAAACGACATCGTAAACGCCAGCAGCGCGCCGGCGAAAATGCCCGGCTTCAGGATCGGCAGAATCACCTTGCGCAGCGCCTCATACGGCGTCGCGCCGAGATCCATCGCCGCCTCCGCCAGATTCGGGTCCAGTTCGCGCACCTTCGGGTAGACGGTCGTCAGCACAAACGGCGTACAGAAGCCGATATGCGCCAGCAGCATCGTGACATAGCCCTTTTTAAAGCCCAGCGAGGAGAAAAGCAGCATCCAGCCGATCGCCGTCACGATATCCGGATTCAGAATCGGGATGTCGTTCATCGTCAGAATCGTTTCCCGGATGATTTTCTTCGAATGGGAAAGGCCGATGGCCGTGATGGTCCCGAGAAAGGTCGAGATCACCGTCGCCAGCACGGCGATTGTGATCGACACGTAAACCGCATTCATGATATCCGTATTTTTGATCAGCGCCTCGTACCAGCGCAGCGAAAAGCCGGTGAACCGGGACAGAGACTTCGATGAATTAAACGAGAAAATCACCGTGATCAGAATCGGAAAATAGAAAAATGCGAAACAGAGGATCACGTACAATTTAGAGAAAAAACCGGATTTCTTCATGGCTTACCCATCCTCTCTCTGCACGTCCATCTTCTTCATCAGCCGCATCAGCAGCAGAATGATAACGGCCAGAATCAGGGAAACCGCGCTGCCGAAATTCCAGTCTCCGACGGAAATGAACTGCTGCTCGATCAGGTTGCCGATCAGCATATACTGTCCGCCGCCCAGGAGCTTCGGAATCATGAAGGACGAAATCGCCATCAGAAATACGATGACCACGCCGTTGAGCACGCCCGGCATCGAAAGGCGCAGAATCACCTTCGTGAAGGTCTGCGCCGGCGTCGCGCCGAGATCCATCGCCGCCTCAATCAGCGAATAGTCCATTTTCTCAAGCGA
Source organism: uncultured Eubacteriales bacterium (assembly GCA_900314775.1). Lineage (GTDB taxonomy): Bacteria > Bacillota > Clostridia > Lachnospirales > Lachnospiraceae > UBA2912. Next base: position 4,475 of record OMWM01000077.1, read on the forward strand.
TGTATGAATCGAAATCACCATAAAAGGCATGAAATTGCAGATCATGCCGATGATGACGGAAAAGCTCGTGTACATCATCGTCACCGGGTCGATGCCGAGAAATTTCAGGAAGCCGTTGATGATGCCGTTGTCCGACAGCAGATTCATCCAGGCATAGGTGCGCAGCAGCATATTGATCCACGTCGGCACGGTGACCGCCATGATCAGCGCGTTCTGCCGCGCCTCCTCCTGCCTTGAAATGATGTAGGCAAGCGGATAGCCGAGCACCAGACAGATCGCAGTCGTCAGCGCGCCCAGCCCCAGTGATTTCACAAATACCTTGATATAGGCGGGATCGTTGATCTTCGCGAAATTAGACAGCGTAAAATGCAGCGTCCGGACAGGATTGCCGGTCGTCGTAAACGCATACAGAAATATAAGAACAAACGGAACAAGTATGAAAAGAAGACACCAGATCAGATACGGTGTGCTGAGACGTCGGAAATGTTTCATTGCAGTCCCCTCCCCCGGTCAGATGACGGCACAAGGCCGTCCTCAGTATTCCATTTTCCACATGACATGGATGTCATCCGGGGTCAGTGTCAGACCGACCTGTGTGCCCGGTGCCGAATAATCGGTTGTGTGAACTTTGTAGCAGCGCCTTTCCGCTGCCACCGTGATCTCATAGTGAACACCCTTGAAGACGACGGACTTGACCTCGCCCTGCAGCTTGCCGTCCTCCGGCTTCACGATGTCCAGGTCCTCCGGCCGGATCACGACATCGACCGGTTCATTTTCCGGAAATCCCTTGTCGACGCACTCGAAATCCACGCCGTCAAAGGACACCAGATAATCCTTCTTCATAATGCCGTCGACAATATTCGACTCGCCGATGAAATTGGCGACAAAGCGGTTCTCCGGCTCGTTGTAGATGTCGATCGGCGTGCCGATCTGCTGAATCTGCCCCTCATTCATGACGACAACCGTATCCGACATGCTCAGTGCCTCTTCCTGGTCATGCGTCACGAAAATAAAGGTGATGCCGACTTCCTTCTGAATCTTCTTCAGCTCCATCTGCATCTCCTTGCGGAGCTTGGCATCCAGTGCGCCAAGCGGCTCATCGAGCAGGAGCACCTTCGGTTCGTTGACCAGTGCGCGCGCGATCGCCACACGCTGCTGCTGGCCGCCGGAAAGACGCGACACATCACGCGGCCCGAACCCTGCCAGACCAACCAGCGAGAGCATGCGTTCCACCTTGCTCTTGACAATCGTCTTGTCTTCCTTGCGCACGTTGAGGCCGAAAGCCACGTTGTCGAACACATTCAGATGCGGAAACAGCGCGTAGTGCTGAAAAACCGTGTTGACTTCGCGCTTATAGGGCGGCACGGCGGAAATATCCACGCCGTCAAAGAGAACCTCGCCGCTGCTCTGCTCCTCAAAACCGCCGATAATGCGCAGCGTTGTCGTCTTGCCGCAGCCGGACGGACCGAGCAGCGTCAGAAATTCGTTCTGGTGAATCACGAGATTGATTCCGCGCAGAACCTGCTGATCATTGTAATTCTTGGTCAGATTCCTGAGTTCGATTAGATTTTCCACTGAATTCCTCCGTAAGCCTTGCAAAGGCTTCAAGATCCAGGGCCTCGCCCCGGATGTTCGGCGCCAGCTGCGCCCTCTCCACTGCCGCCGCTGCTTCCGCTTTGGTAAAGGACAGTTCACCGGAGTTGGCAATGCTGTTGACCAGTGTCTTGCGCCGCTGCTGAAAAGCTGCCCGGATCAGTCTGAACATCAGCGCAGGATCGCTGACCTGAACCGGCGGCTCCTGATAGCGTGTCAGACGGATCACCGCAGAGTCGACATTCGGCCGCGGCATAAATGAATTGCGCGGCACATTGGCCGCCAGATACGGCTCGGCATAATACTGCACGGCCAGCGACAGCGCACCGTAATCCTTGCTGCCGGGACCGGCCTTCATCCGCGCCGCCACTTCCTTCTGGACCATCACGGTCATGCTGTCAACCGGCACATCCTTCTCGAAAAGGCCCATGATGATCGGTGTTGTTATATAGTATGGAAGATTCGCAACCACCTTCAGACGGCCGCCGCCGGCATACTGCTCAGCCAGCTGCCGGACATCTGTCTCCAGAATATCCGCATTGATCACCGTCACATTGTCATATTCCTGCAGCGTCTCCTCCAGAATCGGCAGCAGCTTCTTATCCACCTCGACGGCGACCACGTACCGCGCCGCCTCTGCCAGATACTGCGTCAGCGTGCCGATGCCCGGACCGATCTCGAGGACCGTATCCTCCTTCGTCACACCGGCGCCCCGGATGATTTTCCGGATCACATGCTCGTCGATCAGAAAATTCTGACCGAACCGTTTCTGAAAGCAGAAAGAGTATTTCTGCAGAATTTCAATGGTTTTTTTCGGATTGGAAAGTTTCTCCATACGTCTTGATTCTCCCGTCAGATTATCAATTACATTATGACAGAATTGTAAATGCCGGTCAATTTATTATTATTGACGAACCCGCGTAAATATGGTATTTTTTAGAAAATAGTTTAAATTTTTTAATTATATTTATTTCCTAAATTGCAACAACAAGTTGGACACCCTCCGCTAGGCAGTAGCCTGGTAGATTCGGTCGATTTCCTCCTCGAAGATTTCATCCGGGGTTCTGT
>OMWM01000014.1 GCA_900314775.1 uncultured Eubacteriales bacterium
CAGTCCATGCACGTCAACTGTTGAAACCGCCGTGTACCGAACGGTACGCACGGTGGTGTGAGAGGACGGCGGCTAATCACCGCCTCCTACTCGATTTATTGTCTTTTTTATCCTTCTTATCGAAGGAATCACGAAAAAGTCTGGTGATCAGAGAGAAGGCATACAGCATGACCGGCACAACAGCCGTGCAGAAGATGGAAGCCTTGAACAGATATTCCGTGTCAGGGCCGGACATCAGTGCAGATATGAGAGTCATGGCATACATGCCGATCAGAACGGCGACGCCGATGATCGCCAGTATTCTGCGAACTTTTTTCATGGCATATCCCCTATGATATTATGCAGCCGGTTGGCATTTTATGTTATGCCTTATTGTATAACAGCAGAAAAGCAGCCGTCAAGGCTGCAGGCAGACATCGGGGAAAGGAAGGTAAGACATGCGTTTTGTTGATATCATTAATAAGAAGAAATACGGCGGACAGCTCAGCGAGGAAGAGATTGCCGGCTGGATTGACGGGTATGTAAGCGGGGAAATCCCGGATTATCAGGTCAGCGCACTGCTTATGGCGATTCTTTTTCAGGGAATGACGCAGGAGGAGATTCTGCAGCTGACGATGAAGATGATGCACAGCGGCGACGTGGTGGATTTGAGCAGTATCGAAGGCATCAAAGTTGACAAGCATTCGACAGGCGGTGTCGGCGATAAGACGACTCTGGTGCTCGGACCGCTGACGGCAGCCTGCGGTGTGAAGATGGCCAAGATGTCCGGCCGCGGCCTGGGCTTTACCGGCGGAACCATTGACAAGCTGGAATCGATCCGCGGGTTCCGCACGGATCTGCCGCGCGATGCTTTTATACGGCAGGTAAATGAGATCGGTATTGCCGTGATCGGGCAGAGCGGCAATCTGGTGCCGGCTGATAAGAAGCTGTATGCACTGCGCGATGTGACGGGAACCGTTGATTCCATCCCGTTAATTGCTTCCAGTATCATGTCGAAGAAGCTGGCGGCCGGCAGCGATGTGATAGTGCTCGATGTCAAATATGGCAGCGGTGCTTTCATGAAGACGCCGGAGGAGGCTGTGCAGCTGGCACAGACCATGATTGATATCGGCACTGGTGCCGGGCGCAAGGTCCGCGCCGTGATCAGCAGTATGGAAGCACCGCTCGGCCGGGCGGTCGGCAATGCCCTCGAGGTCAGAGAAGCCGTGGAGACACTGGCCGGACGGGGACCTTCGGATCTGAAGGAACTTTGCATGACAGCCGGCGCACTGATTCTGCAGGAAGCCGGCATCTGCCGGGATACCCAGGAAGCAAGGCAGATGCTTAAGGAAAAAACAGAAGACGGGTCAGCACTTGAGAAGCTGGCACAGATGGTACGTGCGCAGGGCGGCGACGATGAGATGATTTATGATCCGGCACTGCTGCCGCAGGCACCGGCACAGACGGTCATCACAGCGGAGCAAAGCGGCTGGGTAACCGGCATCAGTGCGATGCAGATCGGCCGACTTGCCATGCAGCTGGGAGCAGGACGCGCGCGCAAAGACGATGTCATTTTGCCGGATGTCGGTATTGTACTGCAGGTTAAACCGGGAAGCCGCGTCAAAGCAGGCGATCCGCTTTGCATTGCCTATCATCGGGAAACACCGGATGTGCAGTGGCAGAAGGAATGCCGGGAGGCTTTTATGATCGGGCAGGAGGCTGTAAAAGAGCCGCAGCTGATTTACAGAATTATCTGAGGTGAATGGAGAGAAAATGGAAGATCAACAGATTGCGATGCTTGCAGGGAAGGCACTGGAAGCCAGAAAATTATCGTATTGCCCGTATTCGGGATTTGCTGTCGGTGCGGCGCTCCTCTGCCGTGACGGCACCGTGTATACAGGCTGCAACATAGAAAACAGCGCGTTTTCCGCAACGGTATGCGCGGAACGAACGGCAATTTTCAAGGCGGTCAGCGAAGGCCGCAGAGATTTTGCGGCACTGGCGGTAGCCGGCGGAAAACGGGACGAGGAAAGCCCGACGGATTACTGCATGCCTTGCGGCGTCTGCCGGCAGGTGATGGCGGAATTCTGCAGCCCGGCGGAGTTTACGGTCATTTCTGTAAAGAGCACAGGGGATTACAGGAGTTACAAGCTGGGCGAGCTGCTGCCGGGCGCATTCGGCGCCGCATCCATGAAATAAACGGTGCATCAGGCAGACGCGGGTATGGTATAATGAACACGTAGAAATTATCAGGCAACAGGCATGCAGGACATGCCGGGAAGGGGTATTATATGCGTTTTTTCCTTGATACGGCTGATGTCGATGAAATCCGCAAGGCCAATGATATGGGCGTTATCTGCGGCGTGACGACGAATCCGTCACTGATTGCAAGATCCGGCAGGGATTTTGCCGATGTTATCAAAGAAATCACATCTATTGTAGACGGCCCGATCAGCGGTGAAGTCAAAGCAACTACAACAGATGCAGAAGGGATGATTGCAGAAGGCCGTGAGATTGCGGCGATTCATCCGAATATGATTGTCAAGATTCCGATGACCGTCGAAGGCCTGAAGGCAATCAAGGTGCTCTCCGCAGAGGGAATCAAGACGAACTGCACATTGATTTTCTCCGCCAATCAGGCACTGCTTGCAGCAAGAGCAGGCGCGGCTTACGTATCCCCGTTTATCGGACGGCTGGATGATATCAATGAAAACGGCATCGACCTGATCGAGAAGATTGCTGCCATATTCGATATCGCCGATATCAAGACCGAGATTATTGCGGCCAGCATCCGCAATCCTACTCATGTCGAGCGTGCTGCACTGGCAGGCGCTGATATCGCGACGGTGCCGTATAAGGTGCTCGTGCAGATGACAAAGCATCCGCTCACCGATAAAGGCATCGAGGGATTCCAGAGAGATTATCTGGCGACATTCGGTAAATAATCAGTATTGCAAAGGCTGCCCGTGCAGGGCAGCCTTTTTCTGTTTTACGGGCAAGGATTGGGGTGTTGACAAATATATCTAATTAGATTATAATACATCTAGTTAGAGATAACAGGAGGTGATAAACCAGTGATAGAAGATAATTATATTCTGATCAGGATGCATAGGATTATCGGCCGGATTGACCGGCAGACGGCGCATATCGCGGCGAAATACGATCTGACGCTCAGCCAGTTCGGTGTCCTGGAAGCGCTGTATCACGCCGGTGATCTGACGGTCGGTGAAGTCAAGGAGAAGATCCTCTCATCGGACGGGACCATCCCGGTCGTGGTGAAAAATCTGGAAAAACGGGGACTCCTGTTTCGAAAGCAGGACCCGGCCGACAAACGCAAAAGCATTCTGTCGCTGACGGAGCAGGGGCGGGACTTGATCGCTGAGGCATATCCGGAAAATGAGCAGATGATCCGTAAGCAGATGTCCGCCTGGACGCCGGAAGAGAAGAAGCAGCTGACAGCGCTCCTCAAAAAGTTTGCAGTGTAGGAGAAAATGACAGCCGAAAGGAGGCAGAGCATGCTCGATTTTGCAGAAATTTTCAGGCGGGAAGACGGGTATCCGAAGACGCTTCTGGATATCGGCTGCGGCCCCTGCCCGGAAGGCAGGCAGATTCTGGAAAGAGGGATTTCCCTGACAGGCATCGATCAGGACGGGGAGACGATACGCATCGTGAAGAAAAGGCTCCCGCAGGGCCGGTTTATCACAGGCGATGCCGCCTTATGGCTGCCTGGACACAGGCAAAGATATGACGCGGTTCTGCTTCGCAGGCCGGATGTCATTTTCCGGTCGGCCAACTGGCATCAGATTTTCCGGCAGCTGCCGTCAATTCTTAGCGAAAACGGCATGGCGGCCGTGACAGCGCCCGGCGAAAGCGAAGCCCGTCTTTGCGAAAGGTGGCTGCGGGAAACAGCGGATACCGTAACACGGTGCAAGACGGGTATGGCAGAGGAGGAATATCTTATTATGGCAGAAAATTTCAGACAAAATGACACAGAAGAGAATCTGCAGAGCAGCCTGATAAGGCGTCTTGCCTGGGAGGATGATCAGCCGCACATGGTCTGCGATCTGCGAACCGGCCGCTGCACCATGGCGGATGACCAGACGGAATGCAGGACTTCTTCAGACGATAAGCAGCAATAACATGCAGACGATAAACAGCAATAACATGCAGAGGATATACAGCTGTAACAGATGAAACGCAGCAATTAAGTGAAAGAAAGGCTTATAATCAATGAAAAAAGATACACAGGAAAAGAACACAAAGCTTGAAGTGATGGTTTTTACGGATCCGTACTGCTCATGGTGCTGGGCGACGGAGCCTATGATTCTGACAATGATGGAAAAATACCGTGATCAGCTGCATTTCCGCTATGTATTCGGCGGCCTGATCAAGGACTTTGATGATTTTTATGATGCGCAGAATGATATCCGGGACGCCGCGGCGACGAAGCCGCACTGGAAGATGGTATCGGAGCGGACCGGACAGCCGATCGACGAGAATCTCTGGGAAGATATCGCGCCGATCCGCCATTTTTCTACATGGCCGGCCAATATCGCGGCAAAAGCAGCCTTCCTGCAGTCCGAAGAAGTCGGGTTCCGTCTCCTGAGACGGCTTCGCCGCGCGGCGCTCACCGAGCGGAAGATCATTTCCGATAAGGCAGTATACGAGGCGCTTGCCAGAGAAACCGACGGCTTGGATTTTGAGCGTTTCCAGGCGGATATCGAAAGCGGAAAAGCGGGAGAGGCATTCCTCGACGATCAGGAAATCTGCATGCAGTGGCAGACGTTCGGCTTTCCGACCATGCTTTTCTACAAAGCCGGTGCGGACGTGCATCACCTGACGCCGGAAAATGCGGTTTATGTCGGCGGCCACAGACCGATGGAAACCTACGAACGGGTTATCCGTGCGCTCTGCCCTGACATTGAAGAATTTCCGGTGCGCGGCGAGGAAGATGTGCTCGGCGTGTACGGCCCGATGACCGAACGGGAGCTCGGGCAGATGCACAGCCGCTCCAAAGAAGAAGAACTGGAAGTTCTGCGTGCGCTTGAAAAGGACGGCGCGGTCAGCCGGACTGAGAGGACAAGAGGCAATATCTGGACTGCGGCCTGATATCCCGGAAGGGCGTCAGCGCCTGATCCGGCCTTCCTCATATCGTGCATAATAAAACAGATACTGCTGCATGATCCCGGCGTTTTCGCCCCACTGCGGGAAAGGATTTCTTCCGCCGAAATGCGTGTCGATGACCTTGCGGATCCAGGTGTCGACGGGCGCCATCGCCGTGCGTCCGTAAGCAAAGAGGCCGACGCAGCCGGCGACCTTGCGCCCAACTCCATAAAAGGAGAGAAGCGCCTGCATCAGTTCGTCATCGCCGGCATCGCGGAGCGCCTGCAGATCAGTCTGCCCGGAGGCAACCTGCCGGGCAGCCGCCTTCACATAAGGAAGCCGGTAGCCGAGACTGCACTGCGCAAGAAGATCCGCCTGCCTGTCAAGCGTTTCGGCGGACGGGAACGTGAAAACGGTTTCATAAGCGGTTGTGATGCTTTCACCGCAGAGACGGCAGATGCTGTCAATGCAGTGCATGATCGACGGAATCGTTTTCCGCTGCGAGATAATAAAGGAAACCAGCGTTTCCCAGGGATCCTGCCGCAGGATGCGGATGCCGGCTCCGGCCGCCGCGGCACGTTCCATATAATCGCCGCAGCCTATGCTGCTGCGCCGCACCGCCTCGTAGGAGCGGTGCATATCAAAATATTCCTCCCAGAAGTCATTCCATTCACTGACCTGAAACTGCATTTTTCCGGCCGGCCGTATGTAGAGAATGTGCCGGCCGCTGATAAAACGGTACATGCCGCCCGGCAGCTGCCGGATGCGGAAACACTGTCCGCTCTGCGCGATTTTCTCCAGGTCAAAATCATCTCTGATCGTAATTTCCATAGTTATTTCCCTTTCTTCGCCTATTGTAAATGATTTCGCGGAAAATGTCATTTTTTGCAAAAAAACTGTTGACAGAACGTGGCAAAGAGGCTATAGTAATACTAAACATATAAATCATATATAAATAGTATGAAATAGGGAGGAACAATACTATGACAGCTATACATCAGAGTGCACTGGAGTTAATCGGCAATACACCGCTTCTTGAGCTTACAAAGATAGAGAAAGAACTTGGTCTGGCAGGCAGAGTCGTTGCCAAGCTGGAGTATTTCAATCCGGCAGGCAGCGTAAAGGACAGAATCGGCAAGGCGATGATTGAGGATGCAGAGCAGAAGGGTCTCCTGAAACCTGGCTATACCATCATCGAGCCGACTTCCGGCAATACCGGTATCGGTCTTGCTTCCGCCGCAGCGATCAAGGGCTACAGAATCATTCTTACCATGCCGGAGACGATGAGCGTGGAGAGAAGAAATATTCTCAAGGCATACGGTGCGGAACTTGTCCTGACAGATGGCGCAAAGGGCATGAAGGGCGCAATTGCGAAGGCAGATGAACTGGCAAAGACAATTCCGAACAGTTTCATCCCTGGTCAGTTTAATAATCCGGCCAACCCGGCGGCACACCGTGCAACAACCGGTCCGGAAATCTGGAGAGATACGGACGGACAGGTCGCTTATTTCGTTGCCGGTGTCGGCACAGGCGGCACTCTGACCGGTGTCGGCGAATATCTGAAATCACAGAATCCGGATGTCAAGGTAGTAGCCGTTGAGCCGGCATCTTCCCCTGTCCTTTCCCAGGGACATGGCGGACCGCATAAGATTCAGGGTATCGGCGCAGGCTTCGTTCCGGAGACGCTGAACACGAAGATTTATGATGAGATCATTCCGGTAGAGAATGACGATGCTTTCAAGTACGGCAAGCTGATTGCCAGAGAAGAAGGCATTCTGGTCGGCATTTCATCGGGCGCGGCAATCAGTGCGGCCGTTGAGCTTGCAAAGCGCCCTGAGAACAAGGATAAGATTATCGTAGCGCTCCTTCCTGATACAGGTGACCGTTACTATTCAACGGCATTATTCCAGGATTAATCATACCTACCCCAATAGGCTGAACGAGGCCCCTTCTGTTAAGGGATTTGCAGAAGGGGCCTTCAGTCTGTCTATGGAATTTTAGGGCGCAGGGCGGCGAAATTCCGCCGCCGCAAACAAATGGGATTTCACAGCGTATGCCGGCGGTATTTTGCCGCCTTAAACAAATGCAATTTCGCCGCCTCAGCCATGATAAATTTCACAGCCGCACGAACACCGGTTTTTCCGGCGAGGGACTGCAAAGAGCGAGGGCGAAGCCGCCCTCTGTCCTGACGGTGTACGAAAGCGCAGGATCCGGGGCAAGCATCTGTCCTGTAAATGTTTCCCCTGCCGGGGCGGTATTCGCTTGCTGCACCTTAAATACAGCTTTTTCCGGCGGGAAGGACAAGCCGTCGCCCGTGTATTTGAGATAGCTCTCTTTAAGAGCCCAGTAGACGGCAAAGAGCAGCGCACTGTCCGTACCGCCCGCTGTCATTGCCGCATAGCCTGCCTGCTCGCTTTCAGCGAGCACACGCTGCACAAGCCGCGGCGAGGGCGCCCGCCGCTGCTGAATATCCGCACCGACGGCACGGTCTGAGAACGCGCAGACAGCGCGCCCCCGTGAGTGGCTGATATTGAAGCAAAGACCGGAAGGACAGAGCAGATACGGCTTGCCGTGCGGCCCTGTGCCCATCTGGCAGTCAGCAAGGCGCAGACCGCAGATTTCCTGCAGGCCGGTTTCCAGAAGCCTTTTCGACGCAGCCTTCTCGGCCCCGCTGCTGTCTTTGCTGTATTCATAATCGCTTATATATACTTTCAGCATCGCAAAACCTCATTTCAGTTTGTTTCATGATATCCAAATCCGTGCGCAATGTAAAGAAGCAAAAGCTTGAGATTAGCTTTATGATATGATAATATGGTTACGATAATTCCGAAAAAGGACGTGACGGTTATGATCAATATTTATGAGACCGACGGCGGAAAACTGAACAGATTAATGAATTTTGAAGACGGGTGCTGGGTCCGCATCACATCAGATAATGATGCAGAGATCGAAGAGGTCGCCCGTTTTTATGATATCGATTTTAACGATATGAAAGCCGCTTTGGATGAAGAAGAAAAGTCACGTGTCGTTTCGGAAGACAATTACGCGATGGTCATCGTGGATATTCCGGCCAGCGAGCTTCAGAATGACATGAAGTTCTATACCACCATCCCGCTGGGCATTATCCTGACGCAGGGAGCATTGATCACGATCTGCTCGGAGGATACCCGGATGCTTGACCGTTTTGTGAACACGCACATCAAGTATTTTTCCACGAAGAAGAGGACGAGGTTCCTTTATCAGATTCTCTATTATGCCATGCTGAACTATCAGGAAGTTCTGCGTCAGGTAGATGACCGGCGCCTGGACATCGAGAACCGTGTCAGCGACGGGAAGGAGACCGAGGACGATCTGGTGATTCTGCATAATCTTGAGTCCACACTTGTCTATTTCGAGACGTCTCTGCGGGCTGCCAGCATCGTCATTGACCGGCTGCGGCGGTTCAAGCAGATCCCGAAGTACGATGAAGACGAGGATCTCCTCGAGGATGTGCAGATCGAGAACCGGCAGGCTATCGAGATGGCATCCATTTACCGCGAGATCATCGACGGTACATCGGAATTCATGTCCCATGTGATCAACAACAAGCTGAATAACACGATGAAGTATCTGACTTCGATTACCATCGTCATGGCGATTCCGACAATCATATCGGGCCTTTACGGTATGAATGTCAATGCAGACGGCATGCCGTTTGCCGGTATCAAGGCCGGATTTACGATTATCTGTATCATCACGCTTGTGGTGTGCCTGATCATACTTTATATACTGAAACGTAAGAAAATGCTGTAGAACCTGAGCATTTGCCGCAGGGTGCGGCTGTAGGGAGGTTATTCATTGTCAGACAATTCAAATACCGGAAGGAGAAAAAGCGGTTCAGACCGCGAACGGATCCGCAATATCACGGATCAGGTTCATCCGGAACGGGAAAACAGGAATAGAAAAAAGAAGAAGAGCACAGCGTCCGGCCGGCAGAGGCCGATGACGAGTGAGGATATCGAGCTGCGCCGTCAGCGCCGCAAGATCGTGGAGCACCGCAGGAAGCTGCGCCGCAAGCAGAGGATGCACCGGATTTTTACCATTCTGGTGTCCGGCATCGTGGTGGCAGCGATCGTGGTCACGATCGTGATTGTGCGCGGATTTACGACGGGTTCCGGTCACGACAGCAAGGGACTGGAGGCCTATGACAGCGGCGATTATGAGACGGCGGCAGAGGAATTCAAAAAAGCAATCACCTACGATGACAATAATGCAGATTATTATATTCATCTCGGCATGGCCTATATTGATGAGTCATCCAGCACGGATGCGGTCAACACGCTGAATCAGGCGCTGCAGTATGCATCCGGCGACAGGCAGAGTGCACTTGCCTACCGCGGCATCGGCATTGCTGATTTTGTCAGCGGTGATTACGAGGGCGCGGCTGACGCTTTTGATTCTGCGCTGGCACTGGATATTTCCGATGAGGATCTGAAGCTGGACATTCTCTATTACAAGGCCAAGGCGCAGGTACGGGCCGACGATTACAGCGGGGCGGCCGATACCTATTCGCAGATCATCGAGATCGACGATACATCCAATGCGCGCATGCTCCGGGCCGATGTCTATAAGCATCAGCACGATTATGAGAATGAAGAGACCGATCTGCGCAAGGCACTTGATCTCAGCGGCAACAGCTATCTGATCTATATGGATCTCTATGATGCCCTTGCCGATCAGGGTAAGGATGATGAGGCGAAGCAGGTGCTCAATGAAGCCCTTGAGATCGGCGGAGACGGCAAAGAGGATCTTTTCAACCGCGGTATGATTGAGATTCATCTGGGAGACTATGATGCGGCTGCCGATGATCTGAACCAGTCTCTGGATAAAGGATATGACGAGGCATTGCTCGGTCTTGGCAAGTGTGCCGCGGCATCCGGCGACTACGGCACGGCGATTGCGGATTATGAGAAATATATCAATGAGACGGGTGTCAGCAAGAGCGACACGCGTCTGGCGGCGGTGACCTATGAGCTGTATGCGAGCAGCCTGATCGGTGCCGGCCGCTATGAGGATGCACTGCAGGCCTGCCAGAACGGCCTGGCTGTCGGAGACAGTACGACCGAGGCGGCACTGACTTTTGATATGGCAGTCACCAATGAGTATCTCGGCAACTGGGAAGATGCCTACAATATCATGAAATCCTATGTTGAAGAATATCCGGATGACGACAAGGGAATGAAGGAATACACATTCCTGGAAAGCCGTCTCTGATTTTCACGCAGCAGTAAGATGCCGGCAGGTTTTTCAATAACCTGCCGGCTTTTATATTAGGCAGATGAGGAGGTCTGACAAATGGAACTGGCATTGTCGCTGGCAGTGCAGATCGGCGGAATGCTGATCATGGCGGCTGTCGGCTTTGTACTGGTGAAAGCCGGTGTCTGCCGCTCAGAGGATTCAAAGCTGCTCTCGCAGGTCGTTCTTTATGCTTCCACACCCTGCGCGGTGATCAATTCGTTTATGATAGACCTAACGCCGCAGCGGCTGAGCGGCTTCGGCCTTTCCATTCTGGGCGCGGCGGCCGCGCACGCCGTATTTTATCTGGCATCCGTTTTCAGCACAAAGTGTCTGAAATTCAACGAGGCGGAATCCATGTCCTGTATGTATGCCAATGCGGGCAATCTGATCCTGCCGCTCGTTCTGCTAACGCTGGGGCAGGACATGGTCTTTTACTGCAGCGGCTTTCTGATGGTGCAGACCGTGCTGATCTGGACGCACTGCCGCATGGTCATCAGCGGGGAAAAGAAAGCGGATATCCGAAAGATCTTGCTGAACGTCAATATTCTGTCCATTGGTGTCGGCCTGATCCTTTTTCTGACCGGACTGCGCCCGCCGGCGCCGCTGCAGAGTGCGCTGGACGGCATGGGCAGGACGATCGCGCCGCTTTCCATGCTGATTATCGGTATGCTGACGGCCGGCATGGATCTGAAAAAGGTGTTCCGGATCAGACGGGTCTATCTTGTCGCGTTTTTCCGGCTGATTGTGCTGCCGCTTCTTGTGACTGTTTTGTTTAAGGTCACGGGGATGGCCGGCCTGGTGCAGGGCGGAAAGGAAATTCTGATGATCACGATGCTGGCCGCCAGTGCGCCGAGCGCATCGACGGTCACCATGTTTTCGCAGATCTACGGCAGACAGCAGTATGAGGCGTCGGCGATCAATATCGTGACGGTTCTGCTGTGCATTCTGACAATGCCGTTTATCAACCTTGTGTATACTGCATTTATGTAAAAGAACGTCCGTTAAGCAAGGTTTTGCTGGTATAATAAGGGTAAAACAGACGTTGCTTAAGGAAGGAAAAGAAACTTATGAAAACGCAAGAACTGAATGAGATGAGCAGAGTGATCCGCAGGGATATTCTGACCATGATCAACAAGGCCGGTTCCGGACATCCGGGCGGCTCCCTGTCTCTGGCGGAGATTCTGACGGTGCTTTATTTTGACGATGTCATGCATGTAAGACCGCAGGATCCGGACTGGAACGGAAGAGACAGGCTGATTCTTTCCAAAGGACACAGCGCACCGGCTCTGTACAGCGTTCTGGCCCGCAGGGGATTTTACCCTGTTTCATGGCTCGATACGCTGCGCAGGCTCGGCAGCAATCTGCAGGGACACCCGCATGCGGATCGCGTGCCGGGGCTGGACTGTTCGGCGGGTTCGCTCGGCCAGGGACTGTCCATCGCGGACGGTATCGCCATCGGGCTGCGCAGACAGGGCAGCGATGCACGGGTTTACTGCATCATGGGCGACGGTGAACTGCAGGAAGGACAGATCTGGGAGGCGGTTCTCACGGCAGCCCATAACAAGGTTTCCAATCTCTGCGGTATTGTGGACTGGAACCATGTGCAGCTGGACGGCCGCGTGGAGGAGATCAAGGATCTCGGCGATCTCCCGGCGAAGTGGAGCGCATTCGGATGGAACGTAATTGAATGTGACGGCCATGACGTGGACGATCTGAAGCGGGCATTTGAGGAGGCCAGGGCTTATACGGAAGGCCCTTCGGTTCTCCTGGCCCACACCATCAAGGGAAAAGGTGTTTCCTTTATGGAAGGACAGGCAGCATGGCACGGCAAGGCGCCGGATGATGAGCAGCTTGCGCAGGCGCTGGCTGAGATTGACGGGGAGGTGTGAATATGGAGAAGATACCGATGCGGGACGGCTATGGCAATGGCCTGCTGAAGATGTGCGGCGAAGACAGGAACATCATGGTACTGGATGCGGATGTTTCCAAATCGACACGGACGAACTGGGTTGCGCAGCAGTATCCGGATCATTTCCTCAATATCGGCATCAGCGAGCAGGATATGATCGGAACGGCGGCTGGTCTGGCACTGTCCGGTATTGTCACCTATACTTCCACGTACTGTGTATTTCTGTGCGGCCGGGCATGGGATCAGATCCGGACGACCGTCTGCTACAACAATCTGAATGTCAAGCTTGGCGGTGCGCACGCCGGCATTTCCGTCGGACCGGACGGCGCGACGCACCAGTCGCTGGAAGATATCGCGCTGATGCGTGTCCTGCCGAATATGACGGTGATCGCACCGTGTGATTCGGTGGAGACCGAGAAGGCGACCATCGCCGTGGCAGACCGGCCGGGCCCTTGTTTTCTGCGGTTCGGGCGGGAAGCGGTGCCGGTGATCACCGATGCGGACTCCCCGTTTGAAATCGGCAGGGCGAATGTCCTGCGGGAAGGGAGAGATGCCGCCGTATTTGCCATCGGACCGGAAGTCTATCAGGCGCTGGAGGCGGCCCGGATTCTGGATGCACAGGGCATTCATATCACGGTTGTCAACATGCATACCATCAAGCCGCTGGACGGTGCCTGCATCGAGAAATATGCGGCTCTTTGCGGCTGTATCGTGACGGCAGAAGAGCATCAGATCAACGGCGGATTCGGCAGTGCTGTCGCAGAATATACGGCATTGCACTGTCCGGTGCCGATCGAGATGGTCGGTGTCCGTGATTCTTTTGGAGAGTCCGGAACGCCGGATGAACTGATGGAGAAATATCACCTGATTGCGCCGGATATCGTGCAGGCAGTCAGGGCGGCAATCGCCCGCCGCAGGGGTTAATGCGGTCATAATAGCAATGCAGCCTCTTTCTTACCTTTTGAGGTGAGAGAGAGGCTGCTTTTTGTCTGCAATTTATTTTGTCCGGCCGGTCGGGTCGAAATCCGTCAGATCGCGGACGACCTCGGAAGCTATGATCAGACCGGCTGCCGACGGCACAAAAGCATCGGATCCAGGTGCCGGCCGCCTGGCGGCGCCGCTTCCTTTCATCTCCGGCTCATTGCCGTCTTCATTGTAATAAGGCTGAATGGATTTCTCCGTCGAATAGACGACCTTCAGGGAGCGGATTCCCCGCTTCCTGCATTCATGCCGCATGACACGCGCGAGCGGACAGACCGTCGTGTTATAGATGTCATCCACATGAAGCTGTGTCGGGTCCACCTTGTTGCCGGCTCCCATGCTGCTGATGACGGGCACGCCGGCTTCCCTGGCCTGTTCGATAATGGCCAGCTTGCCGGCAACCGTATCGATGGCGTCCACGACATAGTCGTACACATGAAAATCGAACTGATCCTTCGTCTCCGGCAGATAAAACATCCTGTATTTCCTGACCTGGCAGTCCGGATTGATGCTGTGTATGCGTTCCTCGGCGGCGTCCACCTTGTACCGGCCGATCGTGTCCATGGTAGCCAGAATCTGCCGGTTGAGGTTTGTCAGACTTACGCGGTCGCTGTCGATGAGGTCGAGTGCACCGATCCCGGAGCGGGCGAGCGCTTCTACGACGTAGCCGCCGACGCCGCCGACGCCGAAGACCGCCACCCGCGCCGCAGACAGCTTCTGCATGGCTTCACTGCCGAAGATGAGCTGCGTTCTTGAAAACTGATTCATCAGTGCACCGCCTTAATCAGACGAACCGAAAATGGAATTCCAGAGATTGGTGAAAAAATCAGCCAGCTTTTCGAAAAATCCTTTCGCCTCATCTTCGGAAATACCGAGATCCACGCCGTTGCTCTTCAGCTTGTCATACAGACCGCTGAGCTGGGACTGGAGTTGATCGGAACTCAGATCGAGCTTTGAAACCTTCTGCAGAAGTTCGGTGATCTGATCGAGGGCGTCGTCTGATAAGTTGATATTCATATCGCCGGCCACATTGATGATAATCTGCCTGATTTCATCCGGATCCGTGGTCTTGCTGTCCACCACCTGCTGCTTGGCAGCGGCGATCAGCTCGGCCGCCTTATCCTGGTCACCGATCTCATCGCCGACGTCGCCGGTGGTTACCAGTTCATCCGCCGCGGCATCCAGATTGTCCTGGTCGACTTCCTTGCCGGTCAGCACCGTGTAGGCCTTTGTCACGCCGACCAGTGCAGCCGTACCGGAAACCGCATAAGGAGCGGCGACCTGCACATCCGCGTTCTCGAGACCGGCCGTAGCCAGCGCATTCTGGTACATCTCTTCCGTGCAGTAGTTGATGTTGTGCGTCGTCACCTGAATGCCGTAGCCGTCGCCTTCCTGGGTCACGGCGCTGCAGGAGATTGCCTGCGTGCCGATGACGGAAGAGGAGAGATAGCTGTCGAGCATATTGTGTTCATCTTCATTGGTGACGATGGTGACATACTCATCGGAGACCGATGACGGATCGATCCCCATCAGTGAAAGAACTTCCTGGCGCTCCGCGTCGCTTGTGTCATTGCCATAGGAAATGGCTGTTGCCGTGCTGTCCGCATATGCTGGCTGTGCAGCAGCGGCAGTAGATAAAACAGCTGTTGCGCATAAGACAGCGGCAGTAATTTTTCTGTAATGCATAATGTCCTCCTTTCCTGATTTTTTCAGGACATTTACCATCATACACCAGTCATCATTATTTTCAATGCTTAAATTGTGAAATAGAACCGTCTAAAAAGCCGCCGGTGGAAAAAAAGAAGGCCGGATGGTATCATAATGGGAGATGAAAAAAGGAGAACAGTATGGACAACAGAACGCGCAGAGACAGCGGGCTCGCCTACATTGCGGACAGCCAGGTGATGGAAGAGATGAAAAGGTGCCGGCGTCTTCTGCAGGAGATGAATACAGCCGATCAGACAGATTTCGGGCGGATCGCGCAGATTGTGCGGGAACTTTTCGGTAAGTCGGAGGGTGCTTTTATCAACCCGCCTTTTTACTGTGATTACGGTTCGCATATCGAGGTCGGCAGAAATTTTTATGCGAATTACAACTGTACGATTCTGGACGTGGCCAGAGTCAGGATCGGTGATAACTGCCTGCTGGGACCGGGCGTGTCGATTTACACAGCCGGCCATCCGCTGCATCCGGACACCAGAAATGCGGGATATGAGTACGGCAGAGAAGTCATCATCGGCGATAATGTCTGGATCGGCGGCAGCACCGTGATCTGTCCGGGCGTGCGGATCGGGGATAATGCCGTGATCGGCGCGGGCAGTGTGGTCACGCACGACCTGCCTGCCTGGAGTGTGGCGGCCGGCAATCCGTGCCGTGTTATCCGCACGGTTACGGAAGCGGACAGACGGAAACTTTTCAAAGATGAAGAAATCGACGAAGAAGCGTGGGAAGAGGTGGTCAAGAGAGGATACGGTGGAACTGATTGAATCAGAAAAAACTCCCAGACCTGGATGTCTCTAACTACCTTGATCTGTTATAATGGATTCCTGCGGGAGTCAGACAGCATGAAAAGCTGCTGTCTGGCTCCTGTTTTTTATTAGAAAGATGAACCGCGTGCGGATTTATAATTCCGTGATATAATGGGTTAACAAGATCAAAACAGACAGGGAGTTATCGGAATATGATTTCTTTAGATGATTTTCTTGCAGAAAATAATATGAAATATGCAGATTTTCTGGCCGGAGAAACGAGACAGAAACTGCGTGATATATGGGATGAAGTACAGGAAGAGAAGGGGCAGTCCCTCAGCGATGCGGAGATGGACGAGATAATCGGCGAGTTCGTCATGCTGGGCGAGATCATTCCGGCCGACGCCGGCATGAACGGGCGCGACCGGTACGACGAGGTCGAAATCCCGCAGGAGGAGATGAGCAGCCGTGCCGGCCTGGCCAGCGGCAGCAGCTCTGCCGTGATTGTGATTCTCAAAGATACAGAGACAGAAGGCGGGCGCCATCAGATGGAAGGTGATTTTACCAATCCAAAGCGGCGCAGGGCTTTTGAGTACAGGGCACCGGACGGAAAGATCATGTTTTCCGAGGTCCTCGCCTACGATGTTCGTTTCCGGAAACTGCTGATCTGGCTCGGTAAAAATCATACGCATGTGCTGCTCACCGGTACGGTCACCGGGCGCGGCTATGAAGTCGACGGCATTCATATTCTGCCGGGTAAGACAGAGGAAGAGAGCAAGAAGATGTCCGACGATTTTCTTCAGTTCATGATTGACCGGATTGCGGCGTCCATGCCGCGCGAGGAAGGCAGCGAGGTGCAGCCGGACAGGCCGGTGATCTCGGATCTGCAGTCTATCCGCCGTTTTATCGACCTGGCAGGCGATACGCTGCCGCCGAACATGTACGCATGGGCAAAGCGCACGCTGCTCACCATTTCCGGTGAGAATGTCAGTCAGGATGAGAAAAGGCATGCGCAGCGGGCACTCAGCCTGATGCTCGGGGTTCGCTGGACAAGCAGCACGTTCAAGCCGATCGACCCGGTGAAGGCCAGGAAAGTGCTCGATGAAGAGCTTTTCGGGCTGGAAAATGTCAAGCAGCGCATTATCGAGACGATTATTCAGATCAACCGGACGCATACGCTGCCGGCTTACGGCCTGCTGCTTGTGGGTCCGGCCGGGACAGGCAAATCCCAGATTGCCTACGCGGTTGCGCGGATTCTGCAGCTGCCGTATGCGGTGATTGATATGAGTACGGTCCGGGATCCGGAGGCACTGACCGGCACGCCGCGGATTTACACGAACGCGCGGCCGGGCCGCATCATGGAAGCCTTTGCGGCATCGGGAAGCTCCAATATCGTTTTTGTGATCAACGAGCTTGACAAGGCGGATTCCCGGTCGCAGAACGGGAGCCCGGCGGATACGCTGCTCACATTGCTCGATAATCTTGGGTATACCGATAATTACATGGAGTGTGCGATTCCGACGGCCGGCGTCTATACGATTGCGACGGCCAATGAGAAGAAAAATATCAGCGATCCGCTTATCTCGCGTTTCGCGGTTATCGACATCCCGGATTATACCAAAGAAGAGAAAAAGCAGATTTTCAGCGGCTTTTCTCTGCCGCGGGTGTTAAAGCGGATCGGCATGGATCCGGAAGAGTGTATTGTAACGGATGAGGCAGTCGATGTGATTGTCGAGCGTTTCGGCGATGTGCCGGGATGCCGTGATCTCGAGCAGGCGGCCGAGCTGCTGGCCGGCAATGCGCTGTATGAGATTGAGAGCGGAAACGGCAGCCAGATCGTATATGATGCGGAGCGGATCCGGAAGCTGCTGGATCGCTGAGAACAGGAGAGAAAGTCATGAAATTCAGTAAACCGGTGCAGGAGAGCGCCGATGATTTTGATATTGAGGCGCTGCTGGAAAACTGGCCGGACAGTTATTATGAAGAACGGGACCCGGTAAACCGCAGGCGGCTGCTGGATGCAGCGGATGAGGCCGGCCTTACGCCGGAGGACAATGCGGTGCGGCGCAATCTGTATAAGAAGCGCTACGGCCGGGAGCGCAGAGGAATTGTGCAGGATAATTATCTTCGCATGTGGATGGATTTTACGTTTTTTGTCAGAAACGGCAATCCGAAGCGTTCGCTTCGCCGCGATCAGGCAAAAATCAGGAAGATCCTGAAAGATACGGGTTTTGCGGAGTATGCGCAGGCCGATGAGCGTGCGCAGCAGCTTCTTTACCGCGAGCTGTATCATCTGGCGATGCTTTATATATCCGTGTGCGCCGAGGATAAAGGGTACAATGCTGTTCTGCTCGGATTCGGCCATATCAGCAATGACCGTCTGATCGAGAAGATCGAGCATGATTTCCGGGATGTGGCGGTGGTTCTGCCGCGCGACTGGGAGCTTGCCGAAGAGATGGCACTTTTTACCCGGGCCGTCAGTGATGCTTTTGCCGATACTTTCAAGGGACGGGAACGCATTGACCGCAAAGAATAAGTACAGGAAGATGGCCGCCCGGGGACTGCGCTATGAGAAGAAGTGTGCCGCCCGCATGCGCCGGAGCGGTTTTTCCGGCGTGGTGCTGACCAGGGCGGGGCATGACCAGGGCATTGATATCATCGGATACCGGCATCACCGGAAATACGGTGTGCAGTGTAAATATTACGACAGGCCGGTCGGAAATAAAGCCGTACAGGAGGCAAAAGCCGGCCTTGATTATTATGGGTGCGATGCCGCAGCCGTTGTTACCAACACGACGTTTACGGTATCGGCGCGGAAGCTGGCTGAGGCGGCGGATGTGGAGCTGTGGGAGAAAAACAGAATACCCGGCGCCCTGACGCGGCATTTTTATCTGACAAGGCTTGTCGGCATCGTCTATCTGCTTGCCGCAATTCATGTGCTTTATCCGTATCGGGGCATTGCTCTGTCAGCACTTTCTGCCCGGCCCGATTTATGGCCGGCGCTGCTGTGCCTTGCCGGCTGTCTTCTGAAT
Organism: uncultured Eubacteriales bacterium; assembly: GCA_900314775.1. Taxonomy (GTDB): domain Bacteria; phylum Bacillota; class Clostridia; order Lachnospirales; family Lachnospiraceae; genus UBA2912. Next base: position 18,750 of record OMWM01000014.1, read on the forward strand.
ATACTGGATGGATGGCACTGGCCGCTGGCGCTTGCAGCGGCAGTGCTGCACGGAATCTGGGCAGCGATGGTGCTGCATGCGGGCGCCGGACTTACGGTCTTTACGCACCTTGGAGCGCTGCCGCCGCAGCAGCAGCTGCAGACGGCGCTTACTGTGTGTCCGGCGGTCTGTTCCCTGCTGCGCATTTTACGCCTGAAGGCGGCAGGCCGCATCCGCAAGGCGGACCGGGATCTGCGGTGAAGGCGGGCAGGCAGCGGCAATCAAAGCCGGATTCAGCTGCCGAATAGAAAAGGCCGCATCGCTGCGGCCTTCCATAAACAGCTGCGGACCGGCGAACTCATTCGGGAAAAATAGGCAATGAAGAGAAATTTCCGATCATAATATGCAGGTGATGGGGAGAACAGAGGCTTACTCTGCAGAGCATATTATGGAATCCGCCGAAACGTACATGTTTACAAGAAAAATATACCCCTCAAATGTGTTAAAAATGTGAATAACATATCGGTTTTTGAAATTCAAGGAGTGACTGCAATGGGATATGTTGAAGAGTTTGCACTGCCGATCGATCCGCTCGGTCAGAGCCCGCGCACCGTCTGGGCTTATCTGCCGGATGGCTATGGGCAGGATGACAGAGTATATCCGGTGCTGTATATGTTTGACGGACATAACCTTTTTGATGATGCACTGGCAACCTACGGCAAATCATGGGGCATCCGCGATTATCTTGACCGTACCGGGGCACAGCTGGTTGTGATCGGGCAGGACTGCAATCATACGGGCAATAAGCGGCTGGAGGAGTACTGTCCGTATTCGGTGAAGATGCCGCATGGCATAGGAAAGATTCACGCAGAGGGCAGGGAGACGGCGGACTGGTTCGTTCATGTCCTGAAACCGGCCTGTGAAAAACGCTACCGCATCAGCAGTGAACGCGAGCATGTCGGAATCGGCGGCTCTTCGATGGGCGGCCTCATGTCCCTTTACTGCGTGACCAGATATAACGATGTATTCGGCAGCGCCGCATGCATATCGCCTGCTGTTTCTTTCTGCGGCCGGCAGCTGCGCAGTCTGATCGCCGGGGCAGCGTTTGCGGACACGCGTATCTATATCTCCATGGGATCGGAGGAAGCCGGCCGCTCGAGAAAAGCGCTGGCCAACATGACCGACCGCATGCTTGCCTGGAACAGCCTGCTTTTGCAGAAAGGCTGTACATCCTGGCCGCGCCTGATCGTAGGCGGAAGCCATGACGAGGCGACCTGGGAGACGATCGTGCCGGAATTCATGCCGTTTATGTTTCCGGAGGCTTTTTGAGCCGGCAGCATATCGGGCAGCAGTCTGATCAAGGACAGAAAACAAAGGACTCCATGTGTCAGGAAAAGACACATGGAGTCCTTTGTCTATATCACGGTTATTTTGTGTAAGTCATTTCCGCCGCGGCCTTCGCTTTTTCCTGCGAAATATCTGCGTGCCATTCGGCGGCTGTTCTGGCCGCAAGAAGGATAACCAGAAACAATACTGCTGAAGCTGCCATAGGGGTTCCTCCTTTTCTTTTTTTTCTGCAGTATAGCGGTAAAATATGTCCGCCGTGTGTCCTGAGATTGAACGTTTTCAAAAGAAAAGTTCAGAATTTTGTTAGGAAATGTTGTCATTTCTGTCACAATGCAGCCACAGAATGTTCACCTGCGGCGGGTAGAGTTTTATGTAAGAACGGATCCTGTGTTTTTTGAAAGGATGTGACAGTATGATGCAAAAATGCCGATGGATTGCTCTGATTCCAGCCTATCAGCCTGACGGCCACCTGCTTCGGCTTGTGCAGGAACTTTCGGAGGAAAAGTTTGAGGTCATCGTTGTAAATGATGGCAGCGCCTTATCTTATGACCCTGTATTTGAGCAGGTGCGTGAATATGGCACGGTTCTTATTCATGAAAAAAACAAAGGAAAGGGAGAAGCCCTTAAAACCGGCTATGATTATATAAGACACAGCTGCAGAGGCCGCTATGTCGTCGTGACAATGGATGCGGACGGACAGCACAGCGTGGCAGACGCCCGGCGCGTCTGTGAAGAGGCGATGCGCTATCCGGACAGCCTGGTGCTTGGCTGCCGCAGGTTCGACCAGCGGGAAATTCCTCTGCGCAGCCGGTTCGGCAACGGAATCACCAGACTGGTTTACCGTTTTGCCACCGGCGTGCGCGTCAGTGATACGCAGACCGGTCTGCGGGCGTGCTCCGACCAGCTGATTTCCTATCTTTTTGAGATACCGGGCAGCCGCTACGAGTATGAGATGAATGAGCTCATGCAGTGCGCGCGGGACCGCGTTGCCATGCGGGAAGTGGAAATCGAGACGATCTATATGGACGGCAACGCTTCTTCACATTTTAATACGCTGAAAGATTCTTTTCTGATTTATAAAGAGATCCTGAAGTTCAGTGCTTCCTCGCTGATATGTTTTGCCATCGACTACGGACTTTTCTGCCTGTTCAGTGCGGCGTTTTCCGCGGCCGGTGCGGCTCTGTATCTCACGATGGCCAATGTCTTCGCCCGCGTGATCAGCGCGGCAGCCAATTATACGATCAACAGAAAGCTCGTTTTTTGCAGCAGCAAATCCGCGGCTTCCTCTGCACTGCAGTATTTCTCGCTGGCTGCGGTGATTCTGCTTCTGAACACGATGCTCCTGAATCTGCTGACCGGCGGCCTCGGCCTGAACCGCTATCTGGCCAAGGTGCTGACGGAGATGGTTCTGTTTGTATTCAGCTGGCTGATGCAGAAAAATGTAATTTTTACGAACGGGAGGAAAACGGTAAATGAAACATGACAGACATCTGTGGCCGGTTCTGTACGCTATCTTTCTGGTCGCATTTACTTTATATATGACGCTCGACACTTTTGTGATCAAAGATGTCTACCAGGCGGACGCCACGGCGGTCAATACTTCTCTGTTTGAGGAAAGCAATGCTTCGTCTTCCGCTGCGTCTTCATCCGAATCGGAAGAGACGCAGTCGGAGACGGCTTCTTCCGCGGCGGAGGAGTCTTCTTCCGCGTCTGAGGATCTGACGCAGGCCTGGGCGGACGGCACTGTGATCGGCACCTATTCGGACGATAACGTCACGATCACGCTCTATCAGTTTGAGGAAAATGATACCGCCGTCTATGCGGCCGATGTGCAGGTCAGTTCCGCGGAATATCTGAAAACCGCGTTTGCGGAGGGTACCTATGGTAAGAATGTAACGGAGACAACTTCGGCCATCGCAGAGGAAAATGATGCGATACTTGCGATCAACGGTGATTTTTACGGCGCGCAGGAGTCCGGCATCGTCATCCGGAACGGCGTGCTGTACAGGGATGAAGCCGCCAGCGGCACCGACGTGCTCTGCATTTACGCGGATGGCAGCTTTGAGATCGTCGATACGGATGAGGTTTCCGCGCAGGATATGGTGGATAACGGCGTATGGCAGGCCTTCTCATTCGGCCCGTCTCTGATAGAAAACGGCGAAATCACCGTGTCTTCCGGCGATGAAGTCGGCAAGGCGATGGCCAGCAATCCGCGGACAGCGATCGGCATCATCGATAATCTGCACTACGTCTTTGTGGTATCGGACGGCAGAACAAGTGAAAGTGCCGGCCTGTCGCTGAGCGAACTGGCACAGTTCATGGATGATCTCGGCTGCACGACGGCGTACAACCTGGACGGCGGCGGTTCCTCTACCATGTATTTCCAGGGCGAGGTAATCAACAACCCGACCACCAACGGCAACCAGATTCAGGAAAGGAGCGTGAGCGATATTGTTTATATCGGTAAGCAATGAAAGACGCAAAGAGGTTATGAAGAAGGCGCTGACATATTCGTTTGCCTCGGCGCTGACCGCCGTATTCGGACTGATCTATGAATTGTTCAGCCACGGCGTGTATTCATATTATATGATCTATGCGTTTCTGTTTCTGCTTGTCGGCGGCACCTGCGTGCAGCTGCATCTGGCATTTAACAGCCGCCGGCTGCCGTGCCGCCTGGCCTCGGATCTATTTGAAAGCGGCATCATCACGCTGACCGTCGGCTCCCTTTTCAGCGGCGTTCTCGAAATATACGGTACGACAAATGCGCTGACCGCCGTGTACTGGGCAGTCGGGGCGGCACTGACCGCGGCTGGTATCCTGATTTATTGCACACCATTAAATCAGAAGTAATGGGAACAAAATCATATCTGTGGTAAAATAGGAGCAGAACCCATCAGGAGAGTGATGTTTATGCTGGAACAGATAGGCAGCGTGGATGCGCAGATTCTGCTTTTCATACAGAATTATCTCAGAAATGATTTTCTGAACCCGATCATGTGTTTTATCACATCGCTCGGCAATTACGGACTTCTCTGGATCAGTATCTCGGTTGTCCTGCTGTTTAACAGGAAAACGCGGCGGGCCGGTGTGCTCAGCCTGATTGCGCTGGCGGCCTCACACGCCATCAACACGTGGATTATCAAGGAACTGGTCGGCAGGGTCAGACCGTATGAGACGGTGCAGGGCCTGATTTGCCTGATTCCGCCGGAGCGCAGTACTTCTTTTCCATCCGGGCATTCGGCATCGGCATTCGCATCGGCGACGGTCCTGTATCGAAAGCTCCGCGGCAAAGCAGGTGTGATTTTCATCATACTGGCTTTCGTGATTGCTTTTTCGAGACTGTACGTCGGCGTGCATTATCCGACGGATGTGCTGTGCGGCTGTCTGAGCGGCTTCCTGATTGGTTATCTGACAACGGTGATCGATGACAGAATCAGCAGGAAGAAGGAAGGAGCAGCTGCCTGATGCCAACAACGTATGCGCACTATCGATTCGGAAGTGAAGTAAGAAGCAGGATGCAGGGCGGAAAACGTGATCTGATTGAACGTTATCTGCAGCTTTATGATATCGGCGTGCACGGACCGGATATTTTATTTTACTATAAGCCGTATCATATGAATCCGGTGATGGAAACCGGCCTGCAGGTGCACGAGCAGCCGGGGTGGGTTTTTTTCCACCAGGCGTCGAGACTGATCCGGCGGTGTTTTGATCCGGAGCCGTATCTGGTCTATCTGTTTGGCATGCAGTGCCATTTCGCATTGGATGCCGCCTGCCACGGCTATATCAACCGGTATGTGGAGGAGAAGGGTGTCTCCCACCATCTGATTGAGGCAGAATTTGACCGGGTGCTGCTGGAGAAGGACGGCAAGGACCCGCTTACGCATACGAGGGCGGCGCATATCACGCCTTCCGTGGACAACGCGGAGATAATCAGCCGGTTCTACCCGGGTATCAGCTGGCGGGAAGTGCAGATGGCGCTGCGCGCACAGATCTTTGTGACCGAAAATGTTCTGCGCAGCGGCGACCGGCGCCGACGCTTTATTCTGAACGGATTCAGGCTGTTCGGCCAGCAGGCACAGACCGGGCTGGTCATGAACCGGAAAGCAGATCCGGCATGCCGGGAAAGCAATGTGCATCTGATCAAGCTGTACAAGAGGGCTTTGCCGATGGCGCAGAAGATGATCGAGACATGGGACAGCTACCCGGATTGCCCGGCGGATGTCCGGGACTTTTATCAGTATAATTTCGTATCGGTCAGATAGAGGACGGATGCGGGGACAGGAAAGAGCGGCGGCTTTTGGGAGCGGCTGCGCGGTACAGATATGAGAGGCGGCGTTAAGCCGCCTTTCTGCGTTAAATTGTTGTATCGGAAACGATTTTTGACTATACTGAAAAATATAATCGAACAAAGGAGACAGATTGCGAAGATATGGAGAGTATTTACGGGCAGCATCGGCCGGAACTGGAAAAAGTTCTGCAGCAGATGCTCGGCAGAATCGATGATCTGCGAAAGAATATCAGGGAGAAAACGGGGGAAGATCCGATCGAGCATTGTCTCGGCCGCATCAAATCGGAGGACAGCATGCGGGAGAAGTGCCGCCGCAAGGGACTTCCGGAGACAACAGAGTCGGCCCTTCAGGAGATTCATGACGCCATCGGCATCCGCGTCGTGTGCGCGTTCCGCAGCGATGTCTACAAGGTACGGGACTATCTGGCCGGTTTTGACGATGTGACGGTGACGGAGGAGAAGGATTATATCCGGCATGCCAAGCCGAACGGCTACCGCAGCTATCATATGATCGTCAAAACGGACAGCGGCTATTATGTGGAGGTGCAGATCCGGACGATTTCCATGGATACATGGGCGGCGCTGGAGCACCATATGAAATACAAGAAGAAGGTCAGCGGCAATGAGGAACTGATTATCAGCGAACTGAAGCGCTGCGCCGATGAACTGGCCTCAACCGACATTTCCATGCAGACAATTCATGACATGATCTATGAAGAGGAGGATCATTTCTGATGAAGATATTATTAGCAGAAGATACGAAGGATCTGAACAGAGCTGTCACAGCGATCCTGACGCATGAGGGCTATGATGTGACATCGGCCTATGACGGTCAGGAAGCGTCAGACTATCTGCAGCAGGACAGCTTTGACGTGATTATTCTGGATATCATGATGCCGAAAAAGGACGGCCTGCAGGTTCTGCAGGAACTGCGCGGGCACGGAATTGTGACACCGGTTATGATGCTTACGGCCAAGACGGAAGTTGATGACCGCGTGACCGGACTGGGTATGGGCGCGGACGACTATCTCACGAAACCGTTTGCGATGAAGGAACTGATCGCCCGTGTCCGCTCGCTGACGAGGCGGATGCGCGATTACAATGACGACCATATTCAGTATGCGGATATCACACTGGATTCCGCGAGCTTTGAACTGACATCCGGCAACACGGTCCGGCTGTCGATCAAGGAATATGAACTGATGCGCACGCTGATTCTCAACAAGGACGTCGATCTGAGCACGCAGTACCTGATCGAGCACGTCTGGAAAAATGAGGATGCGCAGGCGGATACCGTCTGGCTTTACATTTCCTATCTGCGTGCCAAGCTGATGTCGATCGGTTCGTCGGTGCAGATAAACGGACAGCGGGGAGGCAGTTTCAGAATCACGCAGCAGTAAGGAGGCGCCTTTGAACAGCAATTCCATTAAGAAGCTCAGAAAACAGATTGTCAGCATCACCTTCCGGTCTTTTCTCCTGGTGATTGTGATCATACTGTCTGTATTCTATATTGTATTCCTGAGCTCCATACGCTCAAATTACAATACGATGATGGATTATATCATCGAAAATGACGGTGAGCTGCCGGATGACAACATCGCAGACAACGGGAGCTTTCTGTCTGAGGTCCGTGAGCTGCGGTATACGACCCGGTATTTTGCGGTCATCTTTGATGAAGACCGCAATGTTGTGGAAGTGATTGACGATCACATTCAGGAGGTCAACCGCCAGACGGCCATCGACATGTCGGAGAAGATCATCGAGCGCTCGTTTGACCTGATTCAGTATGAAAACGGCTATTTTTACAAATCGGCTGAGCTGGACGACGGTAACACGATCGTGGTTGTCGTGGATGCCTCGCTGCAGATGTCGACCTTCCGGCAGATCGTATGGTATACGATTTTCATTCTGATCATCGGCCTCGTGCTGACGTTTATCGTCGTACGGCACATGTCCGCGCGGGCGATCCGGCAGGAGATCGAGAACAATACGCGGCAGAAGCAGTTTATCACCAATGCCAGCCATGAACTCAAGACACCGCTTGCCGTTATCCGCGCGAATACCGAGCTGATCGAGATGATGAACGGGGAGTCGGAATGGACGCAGTCGACGCTTCGCCAGGTGGACCGTATGAACGGCCTGATTCAGAATCTTGTCATGATCACGCGGGCACAGGAAAATGAGGACCGCAGCGGGATGATGGAAATCAATGTCTCGGAAACCGTGCGGAAGGCGGCGGAGCAGTTCCGGCCGCTGGCGGAGCAGGACAAGAAGGAATTCGAATTTGAGATCGAGGACGATGTGAAGATGGTGGCGCTGGAGAGTTCTCTGCAGCAGCTGACCATGCTTCTTGTCGACAATGCGATCAAATACTGCGATGACGGCGGACAGATCGGTATCTCTCTGCGCGGAATCAGCGGCGGGAAAAAGATCTGTCTGAAGGTTTCCAATTCCTATGCCAACGGGGCCAACATCGACTGCAGCAAGTTTTTCGATCGTTTTTACCGTGAGGATGAATCCCACCACAATACGGAAGATAAAGGCGGATACGGGATCGGCCTCTCGGTGGCCGAGAGTATCTGCGAGCAGTACGGCGGCAGTATCGACGCACAGTGGAAGGACGGCGTGATTACCTTTACCTGCATCCTGTGTGCAGTCGGTCCCGAAAAATGAACATAACAAAAGAACCTGCCATACGGCAGGCTCTTTTGCATTTAGAGAGAGGATTGTTATGATTTTTTAAAGGTTAGAACTGTCTTAACCTTATGGTCTTACTATACACTGCAGTTCTAAAAATAAAATAGAAAATAATTAAATAATTATAAAATATATCTTGTATTTTCAGAAAATCATATTAACTGTCCTGCATCATCGATTCAGAAAGAAAATACCTGCCAGGCACAGGGCAGTGCCGACGAGTTTGCTCGGTGTGATGGCCTCGTGGTAGAGCAGTGCACCGACAAAGAGCAGGGCGACCGCCAGAAAGGCGCTCTGTACAACGGAGGCAGCGGATACCTGCCAGCCGGCGCGGTAGGCGTACATGAAACCGACCTCGAGGCCGATGATGACGGCGCCGAGCACGAATGAAGCCCAGTTGAGCTGATGGTATTCCCGCAGCAGATTGGCATCTTTGTTCAGAACGTAATAGAGAATGCCGCAGGTCAGCGCGCTGACAAGGTAGGTTACCGTCAGGGAAGCCAGCGGATTGATGGATGACGGAACAGATTTGGAACAGATCTGATAGACAACATTGGATAAGACGACGAGGGCAATCGGCCAGATGTAAGAAAACATTGCAAAAACTCCTTTAAAGAAAATAACAGCCAGACTATCAGCCTGACTGTCGGTAGGTGCTCACCCGGTTATTTTATATCATATCGCCCAGATGAATGCAACCGCTGAATTTTCTGCCGGAAAAGTAACGCAGCGGCGGGTTTTACAAGTCGGGTTTTTGGTTTATAATACCTGTGGCTGCAGCGCGCCGCCTTGCGGTCTGCCTGCAGCAATGACAATAACAAGAGAGGAGTTTTACCATGCTTACCTTGCTGCTTTCCTGGATCTGCTACCGGCTTGCATTTCATTTTCCTTATAAGAACAGACCTGTCGGCAATCATAACCTGCCGGATCGGGCTCTGTACCGGAAAATACATGACCGGATCAATAATCTGATCGATGAAGCGGAATCCTTTCCGACAGAAGAGGTATTTATCCGATCCTACGACGGACTGCGTCTTGCCGGACATATCTATGAGCAGGACAGTGCGGCTCCGGTATTTATTTTCTTTCACGGCTATCAGAGCACGGCGCTGCGGGACGGCCCCGGCATTTTCCGTGTGTTTCGCAATGAAGGATTCAATGTGATTTTTGCGGATCAGCGTGCGCATGGAGACAGCGAGGGCGAGGAGCTGACGCTGGGTGTAAAGGAGAGCCGGGATGTGATGTCCTGGATCCGCTATGCAAGGAAGCGCTACGGCCGCGACGTGAAGATCATCCTCGGCGGCGTTTCGATGGGAGCGGGAACGGTGACGCTCGTCGCGGACAAGGTGCCGGATAATGTAAAAGGAATCGTTGCGGACTGCGGCTATACGTCGCCGCATGCGATTATTCAGAAGGTCATGCGCGATAAGCATATTCCGGTTGAACCGTTTTACCAGATTCTGCGGCTGGGCGCGATCCTGTTCGGCCATTTTGACCCGGACAGCGTTTCCTGCTTTTATTCGCTGAAACACAGCCGGGTGCCGGTGCTGTTTATCCATGGAGAGGCGGACGAATTTGTCCCTTACTGGATGAGCGTTAAGAATTATGAAAGCTGCGGCGCGCCGTCCATGCTGCTTTCCGTGCCGGATGCCGATCATGGCGTCGCTTTTATGCTGGAGGAAGAAGAATACACAGAATCGGTGCACGAGCTGCTGATCGTCAGCGGTCTGGCCGAAGAATGAGAGGATATTATGGAACTGACTGAAGAAACATTGTCGAAAACCTACCGCTATAAGGGATATGTCGTAAATATGCGAAGCGATGAGGTCCGCCTGCCGGATGGCACGCAGGCGCTGCGGGAGGTCGTGGAACATCCCGGCGGTGTCGGCATCGCTCTGGAAAATGAGAACCATGAGTTTTACATGGTAAGCCAGTGGCGCTATGCACAGGGCAGGGTGCTCAGGGAATTTCCTGCCGGCAAGAGAGAAAAAGGCGAGGACCCGCTGGAGACGGCCCGCCGCGAGATCGCCGAGGAAACCGGCTATGAGGGCGAAGATTTTGTCGATCTGGGGCCGCTGGTCCCGACGGGTGCCTATGACACGGAAGTCATCGAGATGTATTATGCGAAGGCAGGAAGGTATGTCGGGCAGCATTTTGATTTTGATGAAAATCTGGCGCTGAGCCGGATGACATTGGATCAGATTATCGACGAGATCATGGAGCAGAAGATCATTGACGCCAAGACCATTGCGATGGCGTTCAAGATCCGTGAAATGAAAAACAGAAAATAATCGGAAATGGTTAAGAGGCAGTCTGCGCAGGCTGCCTCTTTTACCATTGGTATGAATAAGGGGTATGTGAAATAATGGAGTGCTCAGACTCCGCTATTTCCGTAGTTGGAGAGTACCCGGGCGGAAGGATCATTGACATCGCATCCCTCCCAGGACTTGTTCGGCATCCAGAAATCGATGACCATCTGCGACTGATCCGGGTAATATTTCTCGAAGATCTGCCGGTAGAGGAGCGATTCCTTTGTAAATGGCCTTGCGTGTACATACATGCGGCTGAGGTCTTCAAATTCCTCGTCCGTGTACAGGCTGTTCGCGTAATCTATGATATCGTCGCGGAGCGAATGGCCGACAGCATCCGAGAAGGCGGCCTTCTCACGCATCAGAATATCGTGCGGGATCAGGGCATCTTTCTCAAACGCATGGCGGAGAAGATATTTGCCGATGCCGTAGGTGTTCATCTTCTTCTCCGGGTCGATATGCATTACATAATCTACGAAATCGAGGTCGCCGAATGGGACACGTGCCTCGAGGCTGTTCACGCTGATGCAGCGGTCGGCACGCAGCACATCGTACATGTGGATCTCGTGGATTCTCTTGCGGGCTTCTTTCTGGAATTCCTCTGCGTTCGGCGCAAAATCGGTATATTTGTATCCGAACAGCTCATCGGAAATCTCACCGGTCAGCAGTACCTTGATATCGGTGTGTTCGTGGATCCATCTGCACAGCAGATACATGCCGACGGAGGCGCGGACGGTGGTGATATCGTAGGTCCCCAGTGCCTCGATAACCGGGTCCAGGGCATTGATAACATCATCTCTTGTGATGATGACTTCATGATGATTGCTGTGAATATAATCGGCAACCTCGCGGGCATATTTCAGGTCGATGGCATCGATATCCATGCCGATGGCAAAGGTCTCGATCGGCCTGTCAAGCAGTTTTGCGGCGGCGCCGCATACAAGCGAGGAATCCAGACCGCCGCTCAGGAGGAAACCGACCGGCGTATCGGAATCAAGCCTTTTCTCAATACCCCTGAGAAGCTTGTCGTGAATATTTACGGAAATAGTATCGAGATCGTCGTAGCAGTAGCTGTCCGCTTCGCTGATGTCCCGGTAGTACATGAAATGTCCGTCTTTATAGTAATATCCCGGCGGGAACGGATAAATGCGTCCGCAGACACCGACAAGGTTCTTCGGCTCGGAAGCGAAGACGATCTGATCGTCATTATCGTAGCCATAGTAGAGCGGGCGGATGCCGATCGGATCTCTGGCCGCGATCCAGGTATCATTGATGCCGTCGTAGATCACAAGTGCGAATTCGGCATCGAGCATCGCGAACATTTTCGTGCCGTAGAGCTCGTACATCGGAAGCAGCAGTTCACAGTCGCTGTCGCTTCTGAATTCATAGCCTTTGGATTCGAGATCTTTTTTGATATCACGGAATCCGTAGATTTCTCCGTTGCAGATGCACCAGCGGCCGTTTCGCTCGAACGGCTGCATGCCTTCTTCGGTAAGGCCCATGATACTGAGACGGTTGAAACCGAGATATCCGCCTTTTACCTTAATCAGTCTGGTATCGTCCGGACCTCTGGAAATGGTGCGTGACAGCATTTGCGCGACGGTCTCTTCTGAAACGCCGGTGCTGCAGTATCCTAGAATCGAGCACATAATAAACCTCCTGTTTCTCTATTCGTAAAAGAAAATAGACAAAATAAAAAAAGACAAAGATATCTCAGTTCAGACATCTTTGCCTTTGGTGTTTTTCATTATTGCGCTTATGGCCTGATTTGTCAAGCGCCAAAAAGCAGGAATGCAGGAAAAAAACTCCGCACTTCGCATTTACAGATAGAAAAGCGGCCTTCTCAGCGGATTTGCCGGCAAAATGAATCATATGAAAGAAAAATTGCAAAAAAAAGAATTGACAAGACATCCATCATGGTTTATCATGAGGAAAACAAAACAAAACATTTCCGAGCGAAGGTGCTTGTAAATCCGGAGGGTATCCGGGTGTACAGGCACTTTTTTTGTCATAAGGAGGGAATATCATGAGCAAAACCACTACGGATATAAGCAGTCAGACGCTGCCGGAACTTTACGGAAGTCTTGTTTTCAATGACAAGGTCATGAAGGAACGTCTTCCGAAGGATATCTACAAAGCCGTTCATAAAACCATTCAGCAGGGCACGCACCTGGAGCTGGATGTGGCCAACACCGTTGCGGCAACCATGAAAGAGTGGGCGATTGAACACGGTGCCACCCATTTCACACACTGGTTCCAGCCGATGACCGGCCTCACGGCAGAAAAGCACGACAGCTTTATTTCTCCGCAGGCAGACGGCGGCATCATCCTTGAATTTTCCGGCAAAGAGCTTGTCAAAGGCGAACCGGATGCCTCCAGTTTTCCATCCGGCGGCCTGCGCGCTACTTTTGAGGCCAGAGGCTATACAGCATGGGATCCAAGTTCACCGGCCTTTATCAAGGATGGAACGCTCTACATTCCGACAGCCTTCTGTTCATACGGCGGCGAGTCTCTTGATAAGAAGACACCGCTTCTGCGCTCGATGGATGCCCTCAATAAATCGGCTGTGAATGTGCTGCACGCGCTGGGTGCCACGGATGTCACCAAAGTAGATACGACCGTTGGCTCCGAGCAGGAATATTTCCTGATCGATAAGGAAATGTACAGACAAAGAAAAGACCTTATGATGTGCGGCAGAACCCTGATCGGCGCGCCGGCTCCGAAGGGACAGGAAATGGAGGATCATTACTTCGGTGTCCTGAAGCCGAAGGTATCCGAGTTCATGCATGAGCTTGACCGTGAGCTCTGGGCGCTGGGTGTTCCTGCCAAGACAAAGCACAACGAGGTTGCACCGTCACAGCATGAGCTGGCACCGGTTTTCGAGACAGCCAATGTCGCGGTTGACCACAACCAGCTGACCATGGAGATGATGAAGAAGACGGCTGACAAGCTTGGCTATGCCTGCCTTCTGCATGAAAAACCATTTGAAGGCATCAACGGCAGCGGCAAGCACAACAACTGGTCGCTGATTACCGATACCGGTGAAAATATTCTGAATCCGGGTTCGACGCCGGAGGAGAACACACATTTCCTTGTTTTCCTGGCCGCCGTCATTGAAGCAGTTGACAATTATGCGGATCTTCTGAGAATTTCCGTTGCATCGGCGGGCAACGATCACAGACTCGGCGCCAATGAGGCACCGCCGGCTGTCATCTCCATTTTCGTAGGCGATGATCTGGAGAAGATGATCGAATCCTTTGAAAATGACGATGCCGATTACAAGTCGGCCGGCAAGACCCAGATGCAGATCGGTGCACAGGTGCTGCCGCATATCACCAAGGATACGACAGACCGCAACAGGACTTCACCGTTTGCTTTTACGGGCAACAAGTTTGAATTCCGTATGCCGGGTTCTTCCCTTTCCGTAGCGGACCCGAACATCGTACTGAACACGGCAGTTGCGGAATCACTTGACGGCATCTATGAACAGCTCAAGGATGTGCCGGCGGACAAGATGGATGCGAAGGTCCATGAGATCGTCAAGAAAATTTTCGTCGAGCACAAGAGAATCATTTTCAACGGCAACGGCTATACAGATGAGTGGATTGAAGAAGCCGAAAAGAGAGGCCTTTACAACCTCAAGTCTCTGCCGGATGCTGAGCCGCATCTTCTCGATAAGAAAAATGTCGACCTCTTTGTAAAGCACGGTATCTTTACCGAGGCGGAGCTGCAGGCCAGATACGAAATCGCACTGGAGAATTACACCAAGTCGATCCACATCGAATCGCTGACCATGCAGGAGATGGTCAAGAAAGATTTCACCAAGGGCATGGTGGATTACGTCAATGCACTTGGCGAGTCGGCAGCCAGGACAAAAGAGATCCTGCCGTCAGCCGGATGTGTCTATGAGAAATCCGTTCTGGAAAAGATCGACAATGCGTCAGGCCAGATTAATACATTGCTCGGCAAACTGGAAGAGGATACGAAGAAAGCAGAAGGCATCGAGGATCTTCTGGAATGTGCTCATATGTATCATGATACGGTTCTTGCTGATATGGATGAACTCAGAGCGGCCGTCGATTCCATCGAGGCGCTGATTCCGGATCAGTATATTCCGTATCCGACTTACGGTGAGATGCTTTTCTCACTCAGATAAGACAGACTGTTGACTTTAAGGGCGGGCTCAGGCTTCCCGCCCTTTTAGAGCCTTTGGAGGGATTATATGCAAAGCGATAACAAACCTTATCAGCAAGTACAAAACGAACATGACGCCTGCGGTATCGGCATGGTTGTCAATATTGACGGTCATGCGGATCAAGGTGTTCTTGATGATGCGCTTCACATTGTGGAAAAGCTGGAGCACAGGGCCGGCAAGGACGCAGACGGCAAGGTCGGAGACGGTGTAGGTATACTGCAGCAGATTTCGCATAAATTTTTCAGCAAAGCGGTGAAGGAACTGGGCTTCCAAGTCGGCGATCAGGGCGATTACGGCATCGGCATGTTTTTCTTTACCCAGGACAACATGAAGCGGATGTTTGCCATGCGTATGATCGAAATCGTAGCCCAGAAGAACGGAATGAAGTTCCTCGGCTGGCGTGAAGTGCCGACCGACAGTTCGATTCTCGGCAAGAGAGCACTGGACTGCATGCCTTGCATCATGCAGTGCTTTATCGAGCGGCCGGCAGACATTCAGCCGGGCCGTGAATTTGACAAACGGCTTTATGTGGCGCGCCGTGAAATCGAGCAGAGCTCGGAAGACTGCTATGTCTGCTCGATGTCTTCCAGAACCATCGTCTACAAGGGTATGTTTCTGGTCGGACAGCTCAGAAAATTCTACAAGGATCTGCAGGACCCGGATTACGAGACAGCCGTCGCGATCGTGCATTCCCGTTTCTCAACCAATACGACACCGAGCTGGGAGCGTGCCCATCCTTACAGACTGATCGCCCATAACGGCGAGATCAATACGATCCGGGGCAATATCGACAGGATGCTTGCCCGTGAAGAGACCATGAAACCTGGCTTTTCCGGAGAAGATATGGCTGCCGCTGGCCATGATGATGCTGATCCCGGAGCCATGGAAGCACAATCGTGCGATGAGCGATTCCAGAAGAAATTTCTACCATTATTATGCAACTATGATGGAGCCGTGGGACGGACCGGCCGCCATCCTGATTACGGACGGCGACATAGCCTGTGCCACGCTGGACCGCAACGGCCTGCGCCCGTCAAGATATTATGTGACGGATAACGGCCGGCTGATCCTGTCTTCGGAAGTCGGTGTTCTCGATATCGACCCTGCGCATATCGTGAAAAAGTCCAGACTGGAACCGGGACGCATGCTCGTCGTGGATATGAAAAAGAAAAGAATCATTTCTGATGATGAGGTCAAATCCAGCTACGCGCAGGCGCAGCCGTACGGTGAATGGCTCGATCGTTCCCTGATTCATCTCTCAGAACTGAAAATCCCGAATAAGAAAATTCCGGTGTACCCGCAGCAGGTACGCGATAAACTTTATAAGGTATTCGGCTATACCTATGAGGATGTCAACGAAAATATCCTGAAAATGGCCGAAAACGGCGTGGAGCCGACGGCTTCGATGGGACACGACGTCCCGCTGGCGGTGCTGTCCTCGAAGCATCAGCTCCTGTTTAACTATTTCAAGCAGCTGTTTGCACAGGTTACCAATCCGCCGATTGACTCCCTCCGCGAGAAGATTGTGACGGATACCACGGTCTACATCGGCTCCGACGGCGATATTCTGAACGAGTCACCGGATAACTGCCGTGTGCTGGAAATCAATCACCCGATCCTGACCGGTGTCGATATGATCAAGATCAAGGCACTCGATAAGCCCGGTTTTCACACACGCACCGTCTCGATGCTGTATTTCAAGAACATGCGCATGGAACGTGCGATTGACCAGCTGCTCGTGACCATCGACCATGTCGTCGAGGAAGGCGTGAACATCATCATCCTCTCCGACAGAGGCGTCGATGAAAACCATGTGCCGATTCCGTCGCTCCTTGCGGTTTCCGCGGTTGAGCAGCATCTGGTGCGGACAAGAAAGAGAACCAGCGTATCGCTGATTCTGGAAAGCGGCGAGCCGCGTGACGTGCATCAGATCGCGACATTGCTTGGCTTCGGTGCCCGCGCAATCTATCCGTATCTTGCGCATGAGTGCATCGGCGAGCTGATCGATCTCGGCATCCTGGACAAGGATTATCATACGGCGGTCGATGATTATAACAATGCACTGCTCTCGGGTGTCGTCAAAATTGCGGCGAAGATGGGTATTTCGACCATTCAGTCGTATCAGTCGGCGAGAATCTTCGAGGCAGTCGGCCTGAACGATGATTTCATAGAGAAATATTTTACCGGTATAGTGAGCCGTGTCGGCGGTATCGGTATCAAGGAAATAGAAGAGGGTGTCATGTGGCGCCACAATCACGCTTTCGACCCGCTCGGCCTCGCGGTCGATACGACACTCGACAGCAGCGGCTTCCACAGCCTGCGCAGCGGCAAGGACAAAGAGGACCATCTCTACAGTCCGGAAACCATTATCAAACTGCAGCGCGCGGTGCGTGACGGCAGCTACGAGGAATTCCGCGAATATACAGATCTGGTCGACGATGAGCGGCGGCCGCATACGCTCCGCGGCCTGATGGATTTTGTCTGGTCTGATCAGCCGGTGCCGCTCGAAGAAGTTGAGCCTGTCTCCTCGATTGTAAAGCGTTTCAAGACGAGTGCGATGTCGTTCGGCGCCCTTTCCGAGGAAGCCCACGAGACACTTGCCATCGCGATGAATTCGATCGGGGCCCGGTCCAATACCGGTGAAGGCGGTGAGGCGGTTGAGCGCTATGGTACGATTAAGAATTCGGCGATCAAGCAGGTCGCATCCGGCCGTTTCGGTGTCACCAGCGCTTACCTGAATAGCGCGCAGGAAATTCAGATCAAGATGGCACAGGGCGCGAAGCCTGGTGAAGGCGGCAACCTGCCGGGCAAAAAGGTATACCCGTGGATTGCCAGAACAAGATGCTCGACGCCGGGCGTACAGCTGATTTCCCCGCCGCCGCATCACGATATCTACTCGATAGAGGACCTTGCGCAGCTGATTTACGATCTGAAAAATGCGAACCGCGATGCCAGCATTTCCGTCAAGCTCGTTTCCGAAAACGGTGTCGGCACCATCGCCTCCGGCGTTGCCAAGGCCGGTGCGCAGGTCATCCTGATTTCCGGCTACGACGGCGGAACCGGTGCCGCACCGATCAATTCGATTCACAATGCGGGACTCCCTTGGGAGCTCGGTATCTCCGAAGTGCACCAGAGCCTGATTGAAAACGGACTCCGAAGCCGTGTCCTCCTGGAAACGGACGGTAAGCTGATGACAGGCCGCGACGTTGCGATTGCGGCGCTGCTCGGTGCGGAAGAGTTCAGTTTCGGTACGGCACCGCTGATCTGCATGGGCTGCATGATGATGCGCGCATGCTCCAAGGATACCTGTCCGGTCGGCATTGCCACACAGAACAAGGAGCTGCGCAAACGTTTCCGCGGCAAACCGGAACACGTGGTGAATTTCATGTATTTCGTCGCACAGCAGCTGCGGGAGATCATGGCAAAGCTCGGCTGCAGGACGGTGGAAGAGATGATCGGCCATACCGACAAGCTGAAAGTCAGAGACAATCCGGTTACGAAGAGAGCCGGCATGGTGGATCTGTCAAAGATTCTGGATCCGAAATACAGCAATGCACCAAAAAGCCATTTTGACCCGAAGGATGTCTACGATTTCAAACTGGAAAAGACACTGGATGATTCCGTGCTGATTCCAGCATTCCGCAAGGCAGATCAGAATGGCATGCTCGGACACACCGAACCGCTGTCAATCAAGGTTTCCAGCACTGACCGTGCATTCGGCACGATGCTCGGCTCCGTCATTACCAGAAAATATAAGGATACCCTGCCGGATGATTCCTTTATCGTCAATGCACAGGGCGGCGGCGGCCAGTCCTTCGGCGCGTTTATTCCGAAAGGGCTCACGATCCGTCTGACCGGTGATTCCAATGATGGTTTCGGCAAGGGACTGTCGGGCGGCCATCTGGTTCTGGTACCGCCGGAGAAGAGAGGGTACGAGGCAGGCAGCAATATCATTGTCGGCAATGTGGCGCTGTACGGCGCGACGAGCGGCAAGGCCTATATCTGCGGCATGGCCGGTGAACGTTTCTGCATCCGCAATTCCGGCGCCACGGCAGTTGTCGAAGGCTGCGGCGACCACGGACTGGAATACATGACGCGCGGCACGGCCGTTATTATCGGACCGACAGGCAAGAACCTGGCGGCCGGCATGAGCGGCGGCGTGGCCTACGTCCTGGATGAAGATCATTCATTATACAAGCGTATGAACAAGGATATGGCAGAGCTGGAAGAGCTGGACGAGCAATGGGACGGCCGCAGGCTCCGCGAAATTCTTGAAGACTATTATAAGGAAACAGGTTCAGAGCGCGCGGCAGCAATACTCGGCGATTATGAGAACTGTCTTCATAATTTCAAGAAGATTGTTCCGCTGAGAGAAGACTGAGCAGACGGGAGGAACATATGGGTAAGCCAACAGGTTTTCTTGAATATCAAAGAGAAGATAATTTTGAGATATCCCCGGAGAGGCGGACAAAAAATTTTTATGAATTTCATAATCCTCTTAACGAAGAGGAACGGCGCAAGCAGGGCGCACGCTGCATGAACTGCGGCGTCCCGTTCTGCCAGTCCGCCATGAAGCTTCACGGCATGGTTACCG
This sequence comes from uncultured Eubacteriales bacterium, assembly GCA_900314775.1. Classification (GTDB taxonomy): domain Bacteria; phylum Bacillota; class Clostridia; order Lachnospirales; family Lachnospiraceae; genus UBA2912. The sequence continues at coordinate 38,159 of OMWM01000014.1, forward strand.
GCTGTCCGCTGCACAATCTGATTCCGGAATGGAATGATTATATCTATAAAAATCATATCCGGCATGCACTTTCCCGTCTCCTGAAGACGAGTGATTTTCCGGAATTCACAGGCAGGGTCTGCCCGGCACTTTGCGAGAAGGCATGCACGAACGGACAGGACTCCGATCCGGTTACCATACGGGACAATGAGCTGTATCTGATTGAGTCAGCCTTTGCCCAGGGCTATATTCAGCCGATGATTCCGGCTGTCCGCAGCGGACGGCGCGTCGCGGTTGTCGGCAGCGGCCCGTCCGGACTGGCTGTCGCCAATGAGCTGAATCACAGAGGCCACAGCGTGACGGTATTCGAGCGCGATGACCGGGTGGGCGGTCTGCTGATGTACGGCATTCCGAATATGAAACTGGATAAAAAGGTGATTGAAAGACGTAGAAAGCTGATGGAGCAGGAAGGCGTCGTATTCAAAACCGGCGTCAATGTAGGAGTGGACGTGACCGCGCAGGAACTGCAGGATGAATATGATGCGGTTGTCCTTTGCTGCGGTGCCAAGCAAGCGAGAAGTCTGCAGCTCGAAGGTGCGGAAGGCGCCAGCGGCATCAGCTATGCCGTGGATTTCCTCTCCGGCGTCACAAAGAGCCTGTTAAACAGCAATCTCAAGGACAGCCGGTATATACCGGTGCGAAACAAAGATGTTGTCATCGTCGGCGGCGGCGATACCGGCAACGACTGCATCGGCACGGTGATCCGTCTCGGATGCCGCTCTGTGACGGCGATTGAGATGATGCCGAAGCCGCCGGCTGAAAGAGCAGAGGATAATCCGTGGCCGGAATGGCCGAAAACGCTGAAAACAGACTACGGCCATCAGGAGGCCATCTGGAAATTCGGCCATGACCCGCGCATTTTCAGCACAACGGTGAAAAAGGCCTATACGGAAAAGGGCGTGCTGAAGGGCATTCAGACCGTGCAGGTCAAAATGGAAGGCCGCACCATGAAGGAGATTCCGGGAACAGAAAAAGATCTCGGCTGTGACCTCCTGCTGATTGCAGCCGGCTTTACCGGATGCGAGAAATATACAGCGGATGCTTTCGGCGTGCGTCTCACAAAGCGCAATGCAGTCGCAACGCAGCCGGACCGGTACAGTACGGATAAGAAAGGTATTTTCACGGCCGGCGATATGCACCGCGGACAATCGCTTGTCGTATGGGCGGTAGCGGAAGGCAGAGCCTGCGCAAGAGAAGTGGATGAATATCTGATGGGCTACACCACGATGAACTGACAGCAGGTACAAAGGTATAAAAGCGAAGAGGAGGGATCGAAGCGGTCCCTCCTCTTTCTTTGAAGCGGCATGCAGATGCCGCCCTCTTCGTTACAGACAGAGCTGCAGACTGAGCGGTGCGCAGGACAGAATGCGCCTCTTCAGGCTGGCATGGGTATCGGCCTGCCCGCTCTGCAGGTATTTGCGCAGATAGCCGGCGATGCCGTACAGATAGATATCGACAGCTGCGCGCAGCTCCTCGGTAAGCGGTATGCCGTAATGTTCGCTGATATAGCCGGTAAGGGCATTGGAGAGCTGTGCATGCATGGTATCGCAGAAATTATTCAGTCCGCGCTCGGTAAGCAGGTGGCAGAAAAAATCCGGATACAGCTCGATAACGGCAACACCGTCATCGATGATATCCTGCAGCGTCGGCTGGTCCGTGCGCTGGTCAAGCTGCGCGTGCAGCATGGCAGCAGATGCGTCGCGGATCAGATCGTAGATATCGCGGTAGTAATTGTAGAAAGTAGCGATACTGACCCTGCAGTTGCGTGCCGTCTCTGTAACGGTTACTTTATGGAACGGTTTTTCAGAAACCAGTTCGATAACGGATTCCCGCAGCAGGTCTGCGGAAGATTTTTTTTCGATCACGACGACCTCCAGACATAGCTTGAATTCATAAGGAAATATGTATATCTGGATTATTTTATCGGCCGTAAATTGTCTGCCAGGGCTTCCTTATGAAGAGCCCCGATACAGATTGTTATTTTGTATTTCTGATGAGTTCCAGAGTCTCGACGTCATCGGCATTCACACGGATGTTGCACTTATATTCCTTTCCCTCCGGGGAAATGACCTTCATCTCGATGATGGCGTTTTCGCGGATGGCATTGGTGCCTGCGTCCTGCAGAAACGGCATCACCTTCGGATGATCCTGCACGAATACGTTATAGCGCTCGCGGAGCTTCAGAATCTTTTTCGGGCTGGCAGCCATTGCTTTCACCTCCCAATGTGGTATTATTATTTATTGTATCGCATTTTTACATCTGCGGCAAAAAAATTTAAAAAGGAACAAATTATTATGAAATCAGGCGCTTATACTGTTGTAAGAATTATTTTATATGCCTCGATGGCGGTCCTCGGCGTTCTTGCCGCTGCCATGCTGATCACCTATGCGATGGATCCGTATGCGGAGACGAAGATGTTCGCGCTGTATCCGTTTGTGATCGCGGCAGCTGTTTTTATTGAACTCATTCTCTGGCAGTGTACGGCGGTAATCCGCAATTCGGCGGCCGGCCGCGGCGTATCTCTGGACAGTGCGCGGCACCTGCATCGGATGGAACAGTTCCTGGGGCTGCTCGGCATGGCGGCAGCTTTGGTGATCCCGGTTGCGGTTGCCTTTGATCTGACGAATAAAGTGATAATTTCCGTGGCGGCGCTGGCTGTCCTCGCGGTGACGGTAATAGTGACGGTGCGGATCGACCGGATTATGAAGGCGGTGCTGGCGAAGTTCCATGCGGAAGACTATTTCGACAAAAAGGAAGACACAAAGCGTTAATGCCGCGTTAACACGATAATGTCAGACAATTCCGAATATTTAAAAACAGCAAAAATATTTTCAAAAAACTATTGACAAATACATACAAAGACTGTAATATATAATCAGAAAAGGAAATAAACAGAAAGACACTTAAAGGAGGGTCAGTCCAATGGGATAACTTGATCAGGGATACTGATAAGATGATAGTGAAGTGGAAACGACATACCAGAACAAATGTAAAACCCATAGTGATGAAATAAGTAAAATGACTCGATTTAAGTGAATAAAGATAAAGGAGGTTATAAAGTGAAACTTCAGGATATTCATTAAAAGGGCTATCTGAATTGCGCAGGAAGTTCAGGTAGCCCTTAACCTTTGTTTTAATATGGAAAAAGCAGGCAGGATCAACGGGTACGAATCGGATCCGTTTTTTTTATGCCTGAAAATGAAATCCGTTGGATCTGTTCACTCAGGTGAACAGATTTTGTTCACTCAAGTGAACAGAAAAAGTTCAGTCGACTGAACTGAAGCGGAAAAGCCAGGCAGCCCCTGCGGCGCCTGTACATTTTTTATTCCATAAACATGACAGTATTAAACATATTGTTAAATAAAAGACATACAGTACATGTATGCGAGGAGGAAGAGTATGAGAACAGAGGAGACACTGAAGCAGTGGTATAATGAAGTGGAAGAAGACATCAGAGAGTGCGGGATTGAGATCGGCCGCGTCTCGGTGTTCCGGCTCAACGGAAGATTGAAACGGGCTCTGGGACAGTGCAAGGTAATCATGAACGGCTATGAAATTTCACTGAACCGGTGTATGCTGCTGAGCAAGGTTCCGGAACAGGAAGTGAAAAATACGATCGCCCATGAGCTGCTGCACACCTGTCCGGAATGCATGAACCACGGTAAGAAATGGAAAGCGGCCGCGGCGGTGCTGATGAGCAGGAAACCCTGCTATACGATCAGCCGCACGGTGGATGTCAGCAGACTGAACTGCGACGCGATTGACCTGGGATATCGCTGCGTGGAGTGAAACTATGTATAACAGTGAGATAAAAAAGAGATATATTTCCGAAAAGGAATCCGGAATCAGAATAAATCCTTATATCATGCCGGCATTATTTGAGAAGACGGCAGCGTATGAAGAAGCGGCGGGCAAAGATGTCTGCAATTTCAGCGCTTCGCAGGCGGCAGAGATGCTGAATGCTTTTGGAAGCCATTCGATTAATTCGGTCAACGTCAATGTCAGCATGCTGAAACAGTATACCGACTGGTGTATACAGCAGGGTATTGCGGCGCATCCGCAGAATCCGTATAAAGGCATCAGCGCGGATCTTGCCTTCCGCAGAGAGTATTACGAAAAACGGGTCTGGAGCCGGGAACAGGTACTTGCGTGCTGCCGGGATCTGCCGGATTTCTGCGATCGTTTTATCCTGCTTGGCCTGTTTGAAGGCATCAAAGGGAAAAATTACTGCGAGTTTACGATGATGAAGCGGGCGGATATTGATTCTGCGCGCCGCACGATCGGTCTGTACGGCAGAGGACCCTGCATTTTTTCAGAAGAATTATGCCGGCTTGGCATAAAATCCGCCGATGAATATTATTATCACACGCTCAGCGGGGACAGATCGATCCCTTTCCCGCCGGATGATGACCACGTCATCAAGGCGCAGAGAAATGCCATGGAGCGCGCCGATCTTTTCAGAAAGGGCAGACGGGTGTATACCGCCCTTAACAGGATTTTCCGCTTTATCGGTGCGGACCCCGACATGAATGCGCAGACCGTCGCCGAGTCGGGCATGATTGACATGATCAAAAGGCGGAGCAGGGAAAATGGCATGTCAGCGCAGGCGTATCTCTACTCGTCCTCTTTTTCCGAAGTGGAAAAGCAGTATGATACGCATATCGTCAAGGCGCATTTTATTAAAAAGTACGGCGGGCTGCTTACGCCGTGAAATGGCAGAAAAATAAGCTGCCTGCGCATTGCGGAAAATGCGCAGGCAGCTTTTATGCCTTTATAGAATTTATGCTTTCTGCCTGTCTCCGGCCGCTTCCCGGCGCCGGATGATCATCAGCACGGCGAGCAGGAGAATCAGCGTAACCGGCGTACAGATCAGTGCGGCATTGCTTTCCGTGATATTGCCGACGATGCCGGTCAGCAGGTAGCCGGCTGCACAGACGGCGGCGGCCGTCATCGCATACGGCAGCTGCGTGGATACATGGTTTACATGGCTGCAGTGCGAGCCGGCGGACGACATGATGGTCGTATCCGAGATCGGAGAGCAGTGGTCGCCGCATACCGCACCGGAGAGGCAGGCCGCGATCGAGATGGTCAGCATTTCCGGAGCATCCGGGAATACGCTGCAGACGATCGGAATCAGGATCGTGAAGGTGCCCCAGCTGGTGCCCGTCGAGAAGGACAGGAAAACCGAGATGACGAAGATGATGACCGGCAGAAACATGTTCAGTGAACCTGCCGAACCGGACACGACGTCATGAATGAAACCGCTCGCATCGAGCAGACCGGTCATGCCGGAGAGATTCCAGGACATGACGAGAATAATCATCGGTGCGCACATCGAACGGAAACCTGCCGGCAGACATTCCATGAATTCCTTAAAGGTGACAACGCCGCGCAGCAGATACAGGCAGAAGGTGAAAAGAAGCGTTACCAGGCTGCCCATGACCATACCCACGGCGGAATTGCAGTTGGCAAAGGCCTCGATGAAGCTGACGCCGTCAAAGAATCCGCCGGTGTAGACCATGCCGGTGATGCAGGTGAAGATCAGGACGGCAACCGGCAGCACGAGGTCGATCACCGATCCGCGTCTTTCCCCTTCCTCATCGGAGATATCGTCTCCATAAGGACGGTCCGGCGTCGTGAACAGGTCGCCTTTCAAGGCGTTGGCTTCGTGTACCTTCATCGGACCGTAGTCAAATTTCATCAGCGACAGCGTGATAATCATCAGAAGCGTTGTCAGCGCATAGAGATTATACGGAATTGTCTGGATGAACATGTGAAATCCGTTGATGTGATATTTTTCCGGTATGGAATAGCTGACCGCCGCCGCCCAGCTGGATACCGGCGCGATGATGCAGATCGGCGCAGCCGTCGCGTCGATCAGATACGCCAGCTTCGAACGGGAAATTTTATAGCGGTCGGTGACAGGGCGCATGACGGAACCGACGGTCATGCAGTTGAAGCCGTCGTCCACAAAAATGATTACGCCGAGCAGAACCGTTGCCAGTTCCGCGCCCACACGCGTTTTGATGTGCGAGGAGGCCCAGCGGCCGAACGCCGCGGCGCCGCCGGATTTGTTCATCAGGGCGACGAGTGTGCCGAGGATGATGACAAATACGAGAATGCTGGCGTGCGACAGGTCGGTGATGTTGACGACGAAGCCGCCCTCTTCATTGTAGAGCAGTGTATTGAGGCCGAGCACGAGATTGCCGTTGGCGTAAAGCAGGGCGCCGACCGTGATACCGGCAAACAGTGAGGAGTAGACCTCCTTGGTGATCAGCGCCAGCGTGATGGCGATGACAGGCGGCAGAAGTGAAAAGATAGTTGAGTAGACGGGCGGCGTATAATCGTCCGGCACCGTCGACGGGGTCTGGCCGGTGCGCCAGATCAGCAGTATGAGGACGGCCGCGATCGCAATCATGGCAGCCGCCGCATGTTTTTTGTTTTTCATGAACATTTCCTCTCTATGCCAGAATAAATTCTATTGTTTCAGTATACATTCATGAGGCGTTAAAAACAATCTGTTATTTGCTATTTCTTCTATTATAATAGAGGGAACAGATATTGCGAGGAGGTGCAGAATACGGAACAGAGATTTATTTTTCATGTGGACGTCAATTCTGCTTTTCTGTCCTGGACGGCGGTCGACCGGCTGCGTAAAGACCCGGGGAGCGTTGATCTGCGCACGATTCCGGCGGCGATCTGCGCGGACCCGGATTTCAGCCGGTCCGTCGTGACGGCCAAGTCGATACCGGCGAAGAAATACGGGGTTCAGACCGGTGAGCCGACGCGGCAGGCGATGAAAAAGTGCCGGACGCTGAAGCTTGTCCGCGCCGATTTCGGCCTGTACCGGCGATGCTCGGCGCAGCTGATGGATATTCTGCATTCCTATACGGATCTTGTGCAGCAGATTTCGATCGATGAGGCATTTATGGATGTGAGCGCTCTGATTAAAGACGCGCCGCCGGCGCAGCGCCGGCAGGCCGCACAGCAGCTCGCCGTGAACGTGAAGGATACTGTGCGGGAGAGGCTGCATTTTACGGTCAATGTAGGCGTGGCGCACAATAAGCTGCTTGCCAAGATGGCCAGTGATTTCGAAAAGCCGGACAAGGTGCATACCCTCTTTGAAGACGAGATCGCCGGGAAAATGTGGCCGCTGCCGATCGGCGAGCTCTATGGCTGCGGACAGGCGACGAGCAGCCGGCTCATCAGCCTGGGCATAAAGACCATAGGCGATGCCGCCGCGGCGGACATGGAATTTCTCCAGCAGCAGCTCGGGGAAAAGGCCGGCCGCTATATTTCAGAGAGCGCCCGCGGCATAGACGATACGCCGGTCAGTCCGCAGCGGCGTAAGGCGCAGAGCTATTCTAATGAAGAGACGACTGCGGAGAACATCACGGCGGACAATTATCAGCAATACGCAAAGCCTTTGATCCGCAAACTGTCCGCCAGCGTCGCCGGGCGACTGAAAAAAGACAGCACGGTCGGTTCGACGGTGACCTTGTCGGTCAAGACAGATGATTTCAGGCGGATCAGCCGGCAGGTGCCGCTGGATGCCGGCACGAATGACGGAAAGATAATCGCGGATACAGCCTGGGCGCTTTTTGAAAAGCTGGCGGCAGGACCGGAAGGCCTGTTCCGGCAGGGGAAAGAGATCCGGCTGATCGGTGTCGGCGTATCCCATCTCTCTGAAGATGATTTTCACCAGCTCAGCATGTTCGACCTGATGAAAGAGGATCAGAAATACGGGAAGGTGAGAGATGCGGCGGCGCAGCTGCGGGAAAAATACGGGCAGGACGTCATTTTCCGGGCGAGCGATCTGGAAAAAAAGAAAAAGTCATAATTTCATCACTTCTGATTCATAGGCTGGTCATATTTTCACGGTATGCTCATACCAGCAAGAAAAAACGAGGTGATGCAGGCGTGAAGAAAATCAGAAATTCAAAAATTACAGCATTGGTTCTGGCCGGGGCGCTGGGACTTGGCATGATCGTGACACCGACGATGAGTACGCTGGCAGAGGAGCAGCCGCCGGATATGCCGAGCGGCGAGGCAGGCGGCGAGGCAGGCGGCGGACAGGCACCGGACGACGGTGGCGGCGGCGCAGGCGGCGGCGCGGATACACAGACCTATGACTATTCCGGTACGCTTTCCGGAGCGCTCACAGCCGACGGGGAAAGCGTGGACTCGGACGGTGAGACCGTCAGTGCCGATACAGCTGATGAAAATGCGGCGCTCGCGCAGAACGGCGGCACGCTGAATATCACAGACGGTACGCTGAGCAAAAGCGGCGATGACACCGATGGCGATAACTGCAACTTCTACGGTATCAATTCCATCCTGCTTTCCGTGGGATCCGATTCGGCGGCGCACATTTCAAACAGTACGCTGACGGCAGACAGCGAAGGCTCCAATGGTATCTTCGCGACGGATTCCGGTACAGTCTACGCTGAGAATGATACCATCTCGACGAGTGCAGGCAATTCCAGAGGACTGGATGCCACATACGGCGGTACGATAATCGCAGATAATATGGATATTACCACGCAGGGCGATCACAGTGCTTCGATCGCGACCGACCGCGGCGGCGGTGATATTTCGGTGACAGACAGCACGCTCAGCACGGCAGGTTCCGGCTCACCGCTCCTGTATTCGACCGGCAATGTCCAGGTGGACGGTGTGACCGGCACAGCGACCGGCAGCCAGATCGCCGGCATGGAAGGCCTGAATACCATCCTTATCTATAATTCTGATCTCACGTCGACGGTTACGGATAAGACGGCGAGCGATCCGATCGCGGACGGCGTCATTATTTACCAGTCAACGTCCGGCGATGCGGAGACAACGACAGGCGATGCGGCACGCTTTGAGGCCGTGGACTCGACACTTTCCAGTTCCATTGCCTCCGGCGCGATGTTCTATGTGACAAACACGCAGGCAGATATTCTTCTGAGCGGCACAACGCTTGATTTTGACAGCGATAACGCCGAACTGATCAATATCGCCGGCAATGATTCGAACAATTGGGGCACAGCCGGTTCCAACGGCGGCACGGTTGCCTTCACGATGCGCGATGAGGATGTTTCCGGCGACATCGATGTAGATACCATCAGTTCCCTGGATCTGTACCTGCTCGACGGCACGACGTATACCGGCGCCGCGAAGATTACAGAGAATGCAAACGGCAGCACATCGGACAGCCCGATCACCGTGAATATCGGTTCCGATTCAAAATGGGTGGTTACCGGCGACAGCACGATTTCCAATCTGAATATGGAAGACGGTGCGCAGATTGTCGATGAAGACGGCAATACGGTAACGGTTGTCGTAAACGGCACGGAGCAGATCAGCGGCGACAGCCAGTATACGGTTACCGTAACCGGTTCTTATTCCGATACGGTTTCCACTGACGAGGACAATGAGCTGACGGAAGACTATATTGACCGGACAGCATTTGACGAATATTATGATACCGAAACGACATTCGGTCAGACCAGTGCGGAAACGGAATCCGTACAGGCCGATACATCGGCGGCATCCGAAACAGTCAGCACCGTGGAAACGGAAAGCACGGCTGATGAAGACAGCGGAAGCCATGTGGCGCGCAATATTGTCATCGGCACTGTCTGTGCGGTGATTGTCGCTCTTCTGATTATCATTCCGATCGTCACCAGAAAGAAAAAACAATCGCCGATTGTAAAATGAAGTTGGACATCTGAATAAAATAAGGATCCATGGCAGGATTTTTGGTAGAATGTTAATTACCACAAAAAACTATCTACAG
>OMWM01000040.1 GCA_900314775.1 uncultured Eubacteriales bacterium
ACCGTCATCGACCGCATCATCCAACAGGCAATTGCGCAACAGCTTATGCCCATCTACGAGCCACTGTTTTCGGATGGCAGTTATGGTTACCGACCGGGACGGAGCGCCAAGGATGCCGTGAAGCGGGTAAAGGAGTACGCAGAACAGGGATATACAAGCGCGGTTGTGCTTGATCTGTCCAAATACTTTGACACGATGAACCATGTCATACTGTTGAATCTTCTCAGAAAGCAGATTTCAGATGAGAGGGTGATTCAAATGGTGAAGCGCTACCTGAAGAGCGGAGTGATGGAAAACGGTGTTGTAGTCGAAACGACAGAAGGCTCACCACAGGGAGGAAATCTATCTCCTTTGCTGGCAAACATTTATCTTAACGAGTTTGATCAGGAGTACAAAAGACGTGGAGTCCCGTGCATACGCTATGCAGATGATATTGTTCTGCTGGCTAAGAGCCCGAGGGCGGCGCAGAGACTTCTGGAGACGAGTACGAGGTATCTTGAGGAAACCCTGAAATTGAAGGTGAACAAAGAGAAGAGCCGTGCTGTCAGTGTATTTGCAATCCGAAATTTTAAGTACCTCGGTTTTGCATTCGGAAAGGGACGAAACGGTGTCTTTATACGCGTCCATGCAAAATCGTGGAAGAAAGCTAAAGACAAGCTGAGAGCGCTCACTTCCCGGAGCAGATGCGGCAGTATTGTCGGAGCAATGGCACGCATCAAAGTGTTCATGCGTGGCTGGCTTAATTACTACGGCATAGCAGACATGAAGAACAACATCGCAGCCCTGAACGGGTGGCTTTATCGACGTATTCGTATGTGCATCTGGAAGCAGTGGAAGCTGCCGCGGACGCGCAAACGTAAATTGATGGGCTTAGGCTTGCCTGAATGGGTGGCCTGTGAAGGAGCATACAGCCGCAAATCATACTGGCGGATGTCCGGAACAGGAATAGTCAATCGAACACTAACAAAAGAAAGACTGATACACTGGGGCTTTTATGATCTTGCCTCAGCATATCAGTCCGTGCACGTCAATTGTTGAAAGCGCCGTGTACCGAACGGTATGCACGGTGCTGTGAGAGGACGGCGGCTAATCACCGCCTCTTACTCGATTGCCGGGATTTTTGTCACGCCGGCTTTACATGGTATTCATATTAACACAGCAGATTTCATATGGCAGAAATATCTGTTTTACGGATACGGGGTAGATGCACCCCGGCGCCGGCCGTATCATAATACCGGACAAACAGTATCATGACTTGCAGATAAATGGAGGCAGCAGGAAGCACGATGAAGAAAAATCGTTTTACAGCAGCACTTGCGGCAGCCGTATTGATGATCGCCGCGATCCCGGTCGGCGCGGCATCGCAGGCAGAAGACAGCGCTGCGCAGGAGACGCAGATGCCGGCAGTGCAGGAGGCAGCGCAGCCGGCCGCGGCGCAGGAGATGCAGGAATCGCAGGCGGCGCAGGAGCAGGAAACCGGGGCGGCGGCAGAAACGGAGACAGAGAGCGTGCTGACAGGGGAAACCGCGGAGACGGCAGAAAGTGACGCCGCTGCAGATGGCAGCGCAGATGCCGTGCAGAAAACGGAAGAGGCGACGCCTTCCTATACGGTCCGCGTCCCTGCTGTGATTGAACTCGGCGAGGAGGCGGCTAAGGTGCCGTATACCCTCGTGTGCGATGACGGCCTGCTGCAGGATGGCAGGAAAATTGCCGTCCGGATTGATGATGCCGGCTATAATGACGTCCATAATCGTTTTGCCGTGTACAGCAGCGATGCCGCGGACGAACAGGGCTACAGGCTGTATGATGCGGCATCCATGAGCGGTTCGCAGGCCTTTGGGATCGGCGATGAAATCGCCTGCTGGGAAAGCGGTACCGGCGGCACGATTCTGCGCAGCGCAGCGCTCACCGGCAATTATGATGATGTCCGTCAGGGCAGCTATACCGGCTATATCAATTACACCATTTCACTGGAAAATACGAAGAACTGACAGAGGATCCGTTTCCCTTGGGAAAATGCAGGCGGCTGTTGCCTGCGCCGCTTCTTGATGATAAGATCAAAGCAGATAGTGCAGGTACGGTCTGAAAGGAAAACGGATATGAAGAAAAACAGTGAAAATCAGGAGCCGGAGGAGTACGGCGGCGTGAAGGCGGTGCTGATGGCAGCCGGTGCGGCCGTCGGCGGTCTGCTCGGGTACGAAATCGCCCGGAATGCATTGAATATCAATCTGATTCTGCTTCTGGCATTTATCGGTGCCTTCCTGGGGCGCGGCATCTGGTGGTGTCTGATCAGCGCGCGCGGCCGGGCACACCGGAATCTGAATCTGCGGATCATCTGTGGCGTGATCCTTTTCTTTCTCATTGTGATGGTATACATGGCAGCGACGGGGCAGGCGGAGACGCTTACCTTTCTTAATGTGCTGCTTTATCTGCTGATCTTTGTGGTGATCGGCGTTTTCTGCTGCGGTTTTTTCTCACTTTTTATCCGAAAATAAAAAATGTACGCATATCAGTACATAAATTCAATAAAAATATAGAAAAAGTACTATTGTTGTCGTATAATAATGGCAGATGATTCGGAAAATGACAGATAGTTAAGTATTTGTCAGACATTATTATGCGAGGTGAAACAATTATGAAGACGTACGAACTGTTTATCAACGGCAGATTTGTTCCGAACGGCGACAGAGAGATGTTCGATGTTATCAATCCGGCGACCGAGGAAGTCATTTCCAGATGCCCGAAGGCGACAGCAGAGGATGTGGAAGCTGCTGTGGATGCGGCTTATGAGGCACAGAAATCCTGGGCGAAGGTACCGCCGATTCAGAGAGCACAGTATCTGATGGAACTGGCGCAGCTCGTCCGCGACAATCACGATCTTTTTGCAGAGACGAATACGCAGGAGAACGGCAAGATGATCGCGCAGTCGAATGACGAGGCCAGCTGGCTGGCGGATTACATTACCTATTTTGCGGCGCAGGCGCGTCACATGATGGGCGAGATTATCCCGAGCGACCGTCCGAACGAGAACATACTGCTGTACAAGATGCCGATCGGCGTCGTTGCGGGCATCATGCCGTGGAATTTCCCGCTGTTCCTGATCGGACGCAAGGTGGCGCCGGCGCTGATTGCAGGTGATACGGTCGTACTCAAACCATCCAGCGATACACCGAATGGTGCCTATGAATTTGCAAAGCTGGTCGAGAAGAGTTCACTGCCGGCCGGTGTAATCAATGTGATCACCGGACCTGGCGGCGTTGTCGGCGATGCGCTCACGAAGAACAAGAAGGTTTCGATGGTTTCGATGACCGGGTCCACCGCGGCCGGCCGACATATCATGCGCTCGGCAGCGGATAATATCACGAAGGTTTCTCTGGAACTGGGCGGCAAGGCACCGGTTATCATCATGGATGACTGCAAACTGGATGAGACCATCGAGCACGTTTTCAATTCCCGCTTTATCAACTGCGGACAGGCCTGCAACTGCGCGGAGCGTGTCTATGTGCAGGAAGGCATTTACGATCAGTTTATCGAGAAGATGACGGCGCGCATTGCGGCAGCCAGATACGGCGACCCGCACGATGACAGCGTCGACATGGGACCTATGATCAATCAGAATCAGGTTGATCATGTCGATGAACTTGTGCAGAGTGCTCTGGCTGAGGGCGCAAAGCTCGCAGTCGGCGGTCACAGGGCGTCGATTAACGGCAAGGGCTTTTTCTATGAGCCGACATTGCTGACAGACTGCCGTCACGGCATGAGGATCATGACGGAAGAGATTTTCGGACCAGTGCTTCCGGTAACGACTTTCAAGACGCTCGACGAGGCGATTGAGATGGCAAATGACTGTGATTACGGCCTTACCTCTTCAATTTACACGCAGAACACTGATGTCATGATGAGGGCGCTGAACGAGATTCATTTCGGTGAGACCTATGTCAACCGTGAGCATTTCGAGGCCTTCCAGGGCTTCCATGCCGGTGTCCGTCAGTCCGGTATCGGCGGCGACGACGGCGAGCGCGGCCTGGATGAATTCCTCGAGACGCATGTATGCTATGTAGATTATGATCTGCATAAACAGGGATAATGATTGTTCACTCCTTAAAGAACAGAAGGGCGCAGGATGTTTCGGCATCCTGCGCTTTGTTTTGCGGAAAATTTCCGGCGCGGCAGGCGTTTTTTTCGCCTTGCGGCTATGGTATCATGGAAAAAATATCGTCATAAGGAGAACAGACTTTGAGAGAGGATGAAAAGAAAAATGTACAGGAGCGCAGCGGCGGCAGCGTATCTGGCGTCTTTTGTTCCGCCTGTCGGGGGTGCAGATCAGAAGCAGGAAGCGCAGGCTTTATAAGGGGGATACAGAGATGGCTGAAATCAGTTATCGGATCATACGTTCCCGGCGCAGGTCGCTGGCAATAGAGATCGACAGGTCGGCACAGGTGCTTGTGCGGGCACCGTACCGCATGCCGGATGATCAGATCAGGGAATTTGTGGCAGAGAAAAGCGGCTGGATTTGGCAGCACCAGGAGATCGCAAAGCGCAGAATCCGGCAGAATGCGGTTTCCAATCCATGGTATCCGATCAGGCAGGCAGACATCCGGCGCCTGAAAGAGCAGGAAGCCGCGGCGTTTCCGCCGCGCGTGTCGAGATATGCCGCTTTGATGGGAGTCACCTACGGCAGGATAACCATACGCTGTCAGAAAACCCGCTGGGGGAGCTGCTCTGCAAAGGGAAATCTGAATTTTAACTGTCTGCTGATGCTGGCGCCGCAGACGGTGCAGGATTACGTGATTGTACACGAACTGGCACACAGAAAACAGATGAACCATTCGGCGGCCTTCTGGAAAGAGGTTGAGCGGGTCCTTCCGGATTACCGTGACAGCGAGCGGTGGCTGCGGGAAAACGGCGGTCTGCTGATCCGTGCCATTGCCGACGAGGAGCAGATGTGACATAAACAGAGCCGGGAGAAAATGAACTTTCCTCCCGGCATCTTTTTGCCGTGTATTCAGACTTCAGCCGCCGCGTATGGCCTTTCGGCATCTTCTGCCTGCCGCGCCCGGCGGCAGATGTGCAGCAGCCCTTTGAGCTGCAGGTCCGGTTCGTACCGCAGCGGCTGACGGCACCACGGAAGCACAAGCGGGCCGGCGCCGCCGGTCAGAACGGCCGGTACCGGGCAGCCAAGCTGCGCCTGCGTGCGTTCGATAAAACTGTCGATGACAGCCGCCGTGCCGATGACGGCGCCGCTTTCCATGCAGCCTGCTGTATCGCGGCCGATCAGTGATGATGGCGGCTGCGCCGCAAGAGACGGAAGCTTGCCGGTGCGGCGGTGCATCGCATCCAGCGACAGCTGAATGCCGGGCAGAATCATACCGCCCAGAATCTCCCGGTCCGGTCCCAGAACCGTGACCGTCGTACAGGTTCCCAGGTCAAATGTCATGACCGGAGCGCCCATGAGCTCCATGGCGGCGGAAAGATCCGCGACGCGGTCGCTCCCGAGATTGCTGCGGTCATACAGATCAAAGCAAATCCCTGTCGGCAGATCTTCGGACATCACGACCGGCGCATGTCCGAGAATGCGGGTCAGCGAGGCCGTCAGAGGCCTGTCCGCTGCCGGCACGACAGAGGAGATAATGGCATCCTCCGGCGTTATGCCGTCCAGAAATTTCTCCAGCAGCATCAGACAGCCGGAAAATGACCGGGCCTCGGAAACCGGTGCCTTGCTGCGCGCTATGATATCGTCGCCCTCGGCCAGAGCCATGGAAACCGTGGTATTGCCGGCATCAACAGCTAAAATCATGTCAGCGCCTTTCTTTATCTGCTGCGTATGGCAAGCAGCTCGTCGAGAAGACGGTCCGCTGCTTCGTCTTTGCTCAACAGCGGCAGTGCGGTGTCTCCGTCATGCGTGATCAGTGTGAGGACATTTGTGTCGGTTCCGAAACCGGCGCCTTCTTCACAGAGACTGTTGGCTGCCACCATATCGAGATTCTTCCTGTCCAGCTTTTTGCGGGAGTTTTCGATGAGATTCTGCGTCTCCATCGAAAAGCCGCAGAGCAGCTGGCCTTCTTTTTTATGTTCCCCGAGCCATCCGAGAATGTCCCGGGTCCGTTTGAGCGGAAGAGCAGTGCTGTCGCTGCTGCCTTCCTTCTTGATTTTCTGATCGGCACAGGTCACCGGTGTATAGTCGGCAACCGCCGCTGCCTTGATGATGATATCCATATCCTGCTGGCGGCTGGTGACCGCGTCGAACATGTCGGCTGCACTCACAACCGGTACGAAATCCACATAGGACGGCTTCTCCAGAGAAGTCGGTCCGCTGACCAGCGTCACCTGCGCACCGCGCGCACTGGCACGGCGTGCAATAGCATAGCCCATGCGGCCGGTGGAGTGGTTGGTGATGTATCGGACCGGGTCGATGGCTTCGCAGGTCGGTCCCGCGGTTACCAGTACATGCATGCCGGCCATATCCTTCTCATGAGAGATGGCGTGGTCGATGACTTCAAAGAGCTGGTCCGGTTCGAGCATTCGTCCCTGTCCGATGCCGCCGTTGGCCATGCGGCCGTAGCCGGGTCCCGCGATCTCCCAGCCGTAGCGGCGCAGCGCCGCGATGTTGTCCTGGGTTACCGGGTTTCCGTACATCTTGAAATTCATGGCCGGCGCCGCGATCTTCGGGCAGTCGGCGGCCAGAACCGTCGTTGTCAGGAGGTCATCGGCGATGCCGTGGGCAAGACGCGCGATCACATTGGCGGATGCCGGTGCGATGACCACGAGGTCAGCCGCATCCGCAAGTGAGATATGTTTGGCTTCGCGCTGAAAATTGCGGTCAAAAGTATCCACACAGGCGCGGTTGCCGGTGACGGATTCAAACGTGAGCGGATTGATGAATTCCACCGCGTTTTTCGTCATGACGACATTGACATGGCATCCCTGTTTTGTCAGCTGCGAAGCGAGCATGGCGGATTTATAGCAGGCGATGCTGCTGCTGACGCCCAGAAGAATATTTTTACCCATCAGCATAGGCTTTACTCCATGTCCTTGAGAAGACCGTGTTTCTCATAGCGGGTCACACGGGCAATCTTATTGTCCTCATCTACAAAGACAACGTGCGGTGCATAGTGATCGGCAATCTCCTCCGGTGTGAGCTGTGCATAGGCCATGATGATGACCTTATCACCTGTGCAGGCGCAGCGTGCTGCCGCACCGTTCAGGCAGATCATGCCGCTGCCGCGCTCACCGGCGATGGTATAGGTCTCGAAACGGGCGCCGTTGTTGACATCAACGATGGCAACCTTCTCATATTCATAAATGCCGGCTGCATCGAGAAGATCCTGGTCTACCGTAATGGATCCGACGTAGTCAAGCTCTGCCTGCTTTACTGTAGCTCTGTGAATCTTACCCTTAAGCATTTCCACTGTCATGATTATGCCTCCACTGAGAAATTATCGATCAGTCTCGTCTTGCCGATATAAACGGCCATGGCGAAAAGAACGTCTTTCTTTACTTCTTTAACCGGTTCGAGTGTGCTGCCGTCAACGGCGGAAACATAGTCGATGCGGGCGAGCGGCTCTTTCATGATCAGCTCACGCTGTGCCGCGACGATGGCGTCGGCGTCCTTCTGGCCTTCCCTGATCATCTTCTGACCGAGGAATACGGCTTTGGAAAGGACAAGTGCGGCCTTTCTCTCCTCCGGGCTGAGGTAGGTGTTGCGGGATGATTTTGCCAGACCGTCTTCCTCGCGGACGATCGGACAGCCGACGATCTCGATGCCGAAGGAAAGGTCAGCGACCATACGGCGGACAATCGCGAGCTGCTGTGCATCTTTCTGACCGAAAAATGCCTTGTCCGGCGTTACTATATGGAAGAGCTTGCTGACGACGGTGCAGACACCGCGGAAATGAATCGGGCGGGTCTTGCCGCAGAGCGTCTTCGGCATGTCGGAGAGGTTCTCGACGTAGGTGCAGAAGCCTTCCGGATACATCTCAGACGGGTCCGGATGGAAAACCATATCGCAGCCTTCCTTCTCAAGAAGTGCACAGTCGTGGTCAAAGTCACGCGGATAGGTATCCAGGTCTTCATTTGGTCCGAACTGCGTCGGATTGACGAATACGGATGCGACGGTACGGTCGCACATGGAAACGGATTTTCTGACGAGGCTCGCATGACCTTCGTGGAGATAGCCCATGGTCGGTACGAGCCCGACAGTCAGCCCCTGCATTTTCCACTCTCTTACCTGAGCGCGGACCTCACTGATTTTCGTAGCAATTTTCATCTGTGTTTCCTCCTGTGAATCAATACTCAGCGTCGAGTTTCTCGAGAAATTCATCGCTGCAGTCAGATTTGACAAAACTGTTTTCCGGGGCCGGGAAGGTGCCTTCTGCGACCTCATTTTTATATTCCTTGAAAGCGGCAATCATCTCATCGCCGATGTTCGCAAAATGCTTGACGAACTTCGGTTTGAAGTCGCCGCTCATGTTGAGCATATCCTGATATACAAGCACCTGTCCGTCGCAGCCTGCACCGGCTCCGATGCCGATCGTCGGAATGGTGAGCTTTCTGGAAATGAGTGCGGCAAGCTTAGGCGGCACGCATTCGAGAACAACGGAGAATGCGCCGGCTTCCTGTACCTTGAAGGCATCTTCGAGGAGCCGTCTTGCGTTGTCTTCGCCCTTGCCCTGCACCTTGAAGCCGCCGAAAGCGTTTACGCTCTGCGGTGTGAGTCCGAGGTGCGCCTGTACGATGATGCCGGAATCCACGATCGCCTTGATCTGCTCGGTTACGGCAGCGCCGCCTTCCAGCTTGACAGCATTGGCTCCGGTTTCTTTAATGAGGCGGCCGGCGTTGACGACGGCGTCGTAGACGCTCTGCTGGTAGCTCATAAACGGCATATCCATGATGACCATCGTGTCCTGTACGCCGCGCACGACGCTGGCACCGTGATGAATCATGTCCTCAAGGGTGACCGGAAGCGTATCCTTGTAGCCCATCATGACCATACCGAGTGAATCGCCGACGAGGATGGCGTTGATGCCGGAAGCCTCGACCAGCTTTGCCGTTGTGTAGTCATAAGCGGTGATCTCCGCGATGCGCTGCCCCTTGGCCTTCATGTCCAGAAATGTTGACACTGTGTTTTTCATCTGAGTATTTACCCCCTGTCCATTATCTTTGCAGATTGTCTCTGCACGGTTTGCTGTGTGTCTCAGCGAAGGATCTGTTCGATTTCGCTGTAGTCACGTTCCGGATGTTTTTTCTTCGCAATGGTGAGCAGCTCGCGGGAGAGCTCGCGGTACAGACCGCGCTGCGATGGATCGATCTTCTCAAGGTGGTGCCGTATCGTCACGGCATCCGCACGCTCGAGCGGACCGGTCAGCGCCTCTTCCGGCGAGGTCCGGACGATGTGGTCCAGATTGCTGCGCATCAGAGGGGCGAGTGCCTGCCGCGCACTGTCCGGTGTGAAGCCGCAGGATGTGAGCAGATCAATGCCGACCTGAGCCAGCGCGCAGATGAAATTGCTCACGAAAACAGAACCGGCATGGTAGCGCACTTTGTTATCAGAAGAAATCTCCTGCACGTGTGCGCCGAGCCCGCTCAGTATCTCCGTAAAAATACGGACCGCGGATTCATCGCCTTCAAGGCAAAAAAAAGCATCCGACAGTTCCCGGTACGAGTCATACTTGCTGTTGACCGGAAATAACGGATGGATGGAAATCCCATGCGCGCCTGTCTCTTCGATGCCCGCAAAGGCATCGCGTGCGGACATGGCGCCGCTGCAATGGCATATGTACTTGTCTTTGATATCATAGGTGCAGACCTGTTCGTAAACGGAACGGATTGCGCTGTCCGGAACGGTGATAAAGATCGCGTCACTGTCTGCGGTTAAATCCTTAATGCTGCTATAGTAACGTGAATTGGTAAACGCGGCTGCTTCTCTGGCGCTATCTGGATTCCTGCTGCAGTAGCCGGTAATCCGAACGCCGCCGTCCGAGAAAAATCTGCCTATTGAAAAACCTACTTTACCTGCTCCAATCAGGCCAATATTCATGCTATCACCCATCTTTCTGATCAGTGTGACGCATCATCGACCATGCCGGATCTGACATCAAATAAAGGTATAGCTTCTGAAAATTCAGAATACCATCCACCGAGTATTTATTATAGACACGCTTTTTTTATTTGTAAAGGCTGTATGAACAAAATTAACATACCGTAAAATCTTTTCGCGTAAGTTAAGCCGCATCTGTTTTACGGGCAGGCCGGAGAGTATTATAATAAATACATATACTTGTTTTGCACAGGCAGAAGGAGGGTTAATATGCAGGCTTTTGACAGAATCCGCTCCGGTATCCCTCAAATGGACGAATGCCTTCACAGCATCCGGCTCGGGGACAATGTTGTATTTCGTATTTCTGATATTTCGGCGTTTTCTTCTTTTGTCGAACCGTTTGTCAGACAGGCGGTGAGCGAGGGGAGAAAGATGATCTATGTCCGTTTCGCGTCGCATCCGCCGCTGGTGCAGGAGCAGCCCGGAGTCAAAGTCGTGCATATCGAGCTTTCGCATCGTTTTGAGACCTTTACGGTGGCGATTCACAATCTGATCCGTGATGAGGGCAGAGGCGCCTTCTATGTGTTCGACTGCCTCTCCGAGCTGCAGACGGCATGGGCGACAGACCTCATGATGGGCAACTTTTTCCGCGTCACATGCCCGTATCTGTTTCAGCTCGATACGGTGGCGTATTTTCCGCTGATCCGGGGGAAACATTCTTTCCAGGCAATTGCGAAAATCCGCGATACCGCGCAGGTGTTTCTGGATGTATTTCCGGACGGGAAACAGCCGCCGCAGGCGTATTATGTGCGGCCGCTCAAGGTGTGGAACCGCGATTCCGGGACGATGTTTCTGCCGCATCTGTACAGGCCGGCAGACGGCAGCTTTGCGCCGGTGACGGACGGCGTGCAGGCCAGCCATTTCTATCAGGCGATGAACAGTACGCTCAGTGAAGGCGGCGTGCAGAATCTGGACGCGTGGGACCGGTTTTTCAATGACACGCGGCGGGCATGGCAGGCAGGAGAGGATACAGCACAGCAGTGTGCGCGGATGTGCCGTATCATGATGACGCGGGATGAAAAGCTGCGCGTCATGATCCGCGATAATTTCCAGCCAGATGATTATTTTACAATCCGCGACCACATGATCGGCACCGGCCTGATCGGCGGCAAATCCTGCGGCATGCTGCTGGCACGCAAAATCATTCAGAACAAAGCCCCCGATCTGGCGGGCAGGCTGGAACCGCATGATTCCTATTTTATCGGGTCGGATGTTTTCTATACTTATATAGTGGAAAACGGGCTCTGGGATCTGCGCGTGCGGCAGAGAAGCGAAGAAGAATTTTTCTCGCTGGCCGGCGAGATGGCCCAGCGCCTTGAAAGCGGCCGTTTCCCGCGGGATATAGTGGAACAGTTCGCGCGGCTTCTCGAGTACTACGGCCATGATCCCGTGATCGTGCGGTCCAGTTCCATCCTGGAAGACGGCTTCGGCAATGCCTTTGCGGGAAAATACGAATCGGTTTTCTGTTCCAACGCGGGATCGCCGGAAGAAAATCTGGAAGCCTTTGAGAATGCGGTCCGGACGGTCTATGCGAGCACGATGAGCCTTTCGGCGCTGGACTACCGCAAACGCCGCAGCCTCGACAAAAGGGATGAGCAGATGGCAATTCTCGTGCAGCGCGTCTCCGGTTCGCACTATGAAGACTATTACATGCCGTGCGCTGCGGGCGTCGGCTATTCTTTCAGCCCGTATCGTTTTCTGGCCTCGATGAATCCGCAGGCGGGTATGCTGAGGCTTGTCATGGGACTTGGCACGATGGCGGTCGACCGCACGGACAGTTCTTATCCGCGGCTTGTCAATCTGGATCAGCCGTCGGCGCAGGCGCAGACGACGTGTGCGCAGCGGCATCAGTATTCCCAGCGGGAAATCGCGGTGGTCGACAAGAAAGAAAAAGCACTGCGGCAGGTACGTCTGTCCGAACTGGAGGACAAGCTGCCTGCCTATCTTAAAAATCTCCTGCTTGAGCACGATTACGATGCGGAGAGGAGATTCCGGGACCGCGGCATCCGCAGAAGCATCCTGTTTATCAGCTGTCGCGGTCTGGTCGGCAATGACCGGCTGATGGATGACTTCAGGCGCATGCTGGAGATTCTGCAGGATGCCTACGGGCAGCCGGTCGATACGGAATTTACGATCAATGCCGCGCAGAGCGGAGAATATGTGATCAATCTTCTGCAGTGCCGGCCGCTGCAGATCGCGGGCGGGCGCAGGGCGGCCGCGATGCCGGTAAATCCTGATCCGGCATCGGTGGTGCTGGAGACGGAAGGCACTTCGATGGGCCCTTCCGATGCGATCACACTGGACCTGATTGTCCGCGTCGACCCGGCGGCCTATTACCGGCTCGCCTATGCGGAAAAACCGTCGGTTACCTCTTTTATCCACCAGATCAACTGGGCGCTGCGCGGGCAGGGCATGAAGATGATGCTGATGGTGCCGGGCCGTATCGGCACCTCGTCACCGGAACTGGGCGTGCCGGGCTCATTTGCCGATATCAGCGAATTTTCAGTGATCTGCGAGGAAGCGGAATCGAAGGAAGGGTACAATCCGGAGCTTTCCTTCGGCAGCCACCTGTTTCAGGATCTCGTGGAAGCCAATACGATTTACTGCGCCGTATTTGAAGATGGCCATACGCTGGTGCGCCGGACGGAGCTGCTGCAGGAGGCAGACGATCTTGCAGACAGTCTGGCGGAAAAATACGGGCTCGGGAACCTGCGTGGCGTGGTCCATGTGTATGATGTGCGCGGCAGAAACTGCCAGTTCTGCCACGATCTGGAAAAAGAAAAGGCGCTGCTGATTCTGCCGCAGCGCGGATAAACATAAACGACCGGCTTCGTTTTTCGTATTGACAAGACGAAGCGCAGGACTTAGAATTGGAATTAAAGAAAAAATGTAGAGGCAGCGATGTAGATGAGTACGTCCGGGAGCCGGCAGGCTGGGAACGGACGGAAAGGCAGCCATCGCCGAACGGACCGGGCCGGCGGGCGCGGGACCGTGGGGGTGCAGAGAAGATCTGTACCACTCCTTCGGAATCGAAGAGGCGCTATTCATATTGGAGTCAAGGAAGACCATGTGTGTATAGGGCATATGGTCTTTTTTTATCCGGATAGGTTCAAAGGTGAGAAGGTGCAGCCGCCTGCTGCGCAGCAATGAGGAGGAAAATCATGAAAAAGTCAATGTTAATCACAGCTGCGGTTCTCTCCGCGGCGATGCTGCTGGGAGCCTGCGGTTCGTCATCATCAGCCGCTTCATCATCGGCGGCTTCATCCGCAGCACAGACAGAGGCGGCCGAGGGCGATTCATCCGAAGAGCCGCTCCGTGTCGGCATGGAGTGCAACTACGCACCGTTCAACTGGACCACTACCGAAGAGGGCGAATTCACACAGCCGATTTCCGGCACCGACTACGCAGACGGCTATGATGTCGTGATTGCGACGAAGATGGCGGAAGCACTCGGCAGACCTGTGCAGATCGTCAAACTCGACTGGGACAATCTGATCCTTTCCCTGCAGAATGATCAGATCGATGCCATCATCGCCGGCATGACCGATACGCCGGAACGTGAGCAGGAGGTCGCTTTCACCTCTCCGTACTATGAATCAGAAGAAGTCATCATTGTAAAATCCGACAGCGAATACGCCGATGCGGCCAGCATCCAGGATTTCTCCGGTGCTGTTGTGCAGGGCCAGATGAATACCATTTACGATGAGGTCATCGATCAGATTGACGGTGTTACCCATCAGCCGGCCGCCGAGACCTTCCCGGCTGCCATTCAGGCACTGCAGTCCGGCGCTGTCGACGGCGTTGTATCCGAGCTTCCGGTTGCCAACGGCGTAGTTGAAGCCAATCCGGATCTTTCCATCGTACGTTTTGACGAAGGAAAAGGTTTTGAGGCAGATACCACCGTATCCATCGCTGTCCGCAAAGAGGACACAGAGCTGAAGGATCAGCTCGATGAGGCACTGTCCCAGATTTCCGCCGATGAGAGAAATGAACTGATGCAGGCAGCGGTTGAGCGTCAGCCGGCCAGCGAATAACAGGCAGAAAGTGAGCGCGTTCCCGTATCATGTTTTTTCAGAATTGTTATGAGATTTTATCAAAATACGGCAGCAGCCTCCTGCTCGGCGTGAAGACCACGCTGATCGTATCCCTGATCGGCACAGCGGTCGGCCTTGCACTGGGGCTTGTCGTCGGCGGGTTCCGTGCCGCGAAGCTGGATATCACAGCGGCGCCGGCAGCCCGGTTTTTCAAGAAACTGTTCGATGTCATCGCCAACATCTATATCACGGTATTCCGCGGTACGCCGATGATGGTGCAGGCTGTTTTCATTTATTATGCACTCCTGAACGTTGTGCACTGGGACACACTGACGGCGGCCATCGTGGTCATCAGTGTCAATACCGGTGCCTACATGGCCGAGATCATCCGGTCCGGCATTCAGGCGGTCGACAGCGGCCAGACGGAAGCGGCGAGGTCTCTGGGCATGTCGAATTCCCAGACGATGTTTTCGGTAGTGCTGCCGCAGGCCATCCGGAATGCTTTCCCGGCGATCGGCAACGAGCTGATCGTCAACATTAAGGATTCCTCCGTTCTGATGATTATTTCCATCACGGAGCTGATGTTTCAGGCCAAGAGCATCGCGGGATCGACTTTCCATTTCACGGAAACGTATTTTATCGAGGCCATGATTTACCTGCTTCTGACGTCCATCGCGAGTATTATTCTCAACATCATTGAAAAACGCATGAACAGGACAACCATGACGATTCCGATGAGTGACACGGATCCTTCCAATGCCGGTCTGATGGAAAATAAGCAGGGATAACAGAGAGGATGCATGTCATGAGTGAAAACAGGGAACCGATTGTAGAAATCAAGGATATTCATAAAAGCTTCGGAAAACTCGAGGTCCTCAAGGGCGTTGATTTCAACGTCTACGAGAAGGAAGTGGTGTGTCTTGTCGGCCGTTCCGGTTCCGGCAAGTCGACGCTGCTTCGCTGCATCAACCTGCTCGAGCGGGCGGATCAGGGGACGATCCGGGTTTTCGGCGAGGACATCCTGCATACGAAGGATGTCAACGCCTACCGTGCAAAGGTGGGCATGTGCTTTCAGCAGTTCAACCTCTTTACCAACATGAACGTGCTGGAAAACTGCGTGAAACCGCAGTGTCTGGTGCTGAAACGTTCCAAAGAGGAAGCGCGGAAGATTGCGATGCGGCATCTCGATGAGGTCGGCATGCGTCAGTTCGCCGGTGCGGATGTACGGACGATATCCGGCGGGCAGAAGCAGCGTGTCGCGATCGCGCGGGCGCTTTGCATGGACCCGAAACTGATGCTGTTCGATGAGCCGACTTCGGCACTCGATCCGGAGATGGTCGGTGAGGTGCTGAATGTCATGAAGAATCTGGCAGAAGCGGGCCTGACGATGATTATCGTCACGCATGAGATGAATTTTGCGCGGGACGTATCGGA
Source organism: uncultured Eubacteriales bacterium (assembly GCA_900314775.1). Taxonomy (GTDB): domain Bacteria; phylum Bacillota; class Clostridia; order Lachnospirales; family Lachnospiraceae; genus UBA2912. The sequence continues at coordinate 15,565 of OMWM01000040.1, forward strand.
CCGGGTGGTCTTCATGGACCAGGGACGCATCGAGGAAGAAGGAACACCGGAGCAGATCTTCAATCATCCGAAGAGTCCGCGGACAGAGGAATTTCTCCGGGCGTCGATCAACAAATAAGCATGAAATGTGCGGTACCGGCGGGAAGCGATTCCCGCCGGTTATTTTTCTATGGTGCGCCCGGCGGGCGCACGTTTCTAACCGGTGAAAGTCCGGAATCCGCCCGGTAGTGGGAAGGATATAGCCGAAGGCAAGGGTGTCCATCGTG
>OMWM01000015.1 GCA_900314775.1 uncultured Eubacteriales bacterium
CTGTAGATAGTTTTTTGTGGTAATTAACATTCTACCAAAAATCCTGCCATGGATCCTTATTTTATTCAGATGTCCAACTTCATTTTACAATCGGCGATTAAAAAAAATTGAATCCTTATGGAGGAATTACCAATGTTTGATGGATTTGTCAGGGCGGCCGCGGCATCGCCGGATCTAAAAGTGGCCGACTGCACATTTAATACGCAGAAGATAGAGGAAGTCATGCAGGAGGCTTACCGGCAGCATGTTTCCGTGCTGGTATTTCCGGAGCTGTGCATTACCGGCTACACCTGCAGCGACCTTTTTCTGCAGGAGAGTCTGCAGAAGGCAGCATGGGAATCCTTGCTGCAGCTGGAAAAGAGCAGCAGCGGCATGAAGATGGTGACGGCTGTCGGACTGCCGGTTGCATATGAGGGATCGCTGTACAATGCAGCCGCCGTTCTTTATGACGGCGCAATTCTGGGAATTGTCCCGAAGACACATATCCCGAATTATTCGGAATTTTATGAGGCAAGGCATTTCGCATCCGGCATGCCGTATACGGTGCTGAAGACGGAAGGCAGGGAGATACCGTTCGGCACAGATCTTCTTTTCTGCTGCAGGCAGATACCGGAACTGCGCATCGGCATCGAAATCTGCGAGGATCTCTGGGTCCCGCTGCCGCCGGGTACAAAGCTGGCTTTGTCCGGCGCGACGCTTCTGGCCAATCTGTCGGCCAGCGATGAGGTGGTCGGCAAGGCATCTTACAGAAGAGACCTTGTCAAAAGCCAGTCGGCGCGCCTGATCTGCGGCTACATCTATGCGGATGCGGGGGAAGGCGAATCGACCACCGATATGATTTTTGCCGGCCATGATCTGATCTGCGAGAACGGAACGGTGCTGGCAGAGTCGAAACGCTTTGAAAACGGTATGATTGCCGCTGACCTCGATGTCAGAAAGCTTTCGACCGAGCGAATCCGCACGACGACATGGCAGAGAAGACAGGATCTGTCCATGCATGAGATAGAGTTTGACATGCAGCCGGCTGAATATAAACTGACCCGGCGTTTTGCAAAGCATCCGTTTGTACCGGATGACGCGGGCGACCGCGCACACCGCTGCGAGGAGATCTTTACGATGCAGGCGGTCGGCCTGAAGACAAGACTTGCCCACATCGGCTGCCGACATGCGGTGATCGGCATCTCGGGCGGCCTGGATTCCACCCTGGCACTGCTTGTGACGGTCAGAGCATTTGACATGCTCGGCCTTGACCGCAGCAATATCATCGCGGTGACGATGCCATGCTTCGGCACCACGGACCGGACCTACAACAATGCCTGCGAGCTGGTTCGCCGGCTTGGCGCCGGTTTCCGGGAGGTCAATATCAGCGAAGCGGTGAAACTGCATTTTCGCGATATCGGCCAGGACCCGGAAAAACATGATGTCACATATGAGAACTGCCAGGCGCGTGAGCGCACGCAGGTCATCATGGACATTGCCAATATGAACGGCGGCATTGTGGTCGGAACGGGCGATCTGTCCGAGCTCGCACTGGGCTGGGCAACCTATAACGGCGATCACATGTCGATGTACGGCGTCAACGCTTCGATCCCGAAGACGCTTGTGCGCCATCTGGTGCGGTATGCGGCAGATACGGCAGACAGCAGCGAGCTCAGAGAGATTCTGCTCGACATTCTGGATACGCCGGTCAGCCCGGAACTGATTCCGCCGAAAGACGGCGTGATCTCGCAGCAGACAGAGGATATTGTGGGGCCGTACGAGCTGCATGATTTCTTCCTTTATTACATGCTGCGATTCGGTATGCCGCCGGGCAAAATCTACCGTATGGCACTGCAGACATTTGAGGGCGATTACAGCCGGGAAACCATTCTGAAATGGCTCCGCACCTTCTACCGCCGTTTCTTCGCGCAGCAGTTCAAACGTTCCTGCCTGCCGGACGGCCCGAAGGTCGGAACAGTTACGGTTTCTCCGCGCGGTGACTGGAGAATGCCGAGCGATGCCTGTGCGGCCGTATGGCTGAAGGAAATTGATGAATTAAACTGATTACTGAATAAGCGAGGAAATGCCAATGTCATTGCAATTGATACTGGGCGGCAGCGGAAGCGGCAAAACCGCCCGACTTAACCGGATGGCAATCGAGCAGGCCCGTTCGCATCCTGATCAGAATGTTTTCGTGCTCGTTCCGGAGCAGTACACAATGCAGACACAAAGGAGCATTGCGCATATGGCTTCGGGACACTGCGTCATGAATATGGATATACTGAGTTTCAACCGTCTGGCCTACCGAATCTTTGATGAGGTAGGCCAGACCTCTGTTAACCTTCTCGGTGAAACAGGCAAGAGCATGATTATCCGTAAGATTCTGATCGAGCATGCCGGCGAGCTGCATGCCTACCGGGGAAATATCAGGAGAGCAGGCTTTACCAATCAGGTATCCTCGATGCTCTCTGAACTGATCACCTATGATATCAGCCCTGAGGAACTGGATGCGCACCGGGCGGACTTCGCCGGGGATGACATGCTCTATTCCCGGATTTCCGATATCGCCGTGCTCTACAAAGCCTTCATGCAGGCTATTCATGAGCGCTTCATGACGGCCGAGGAGGTGCCTGATCTGCTCTGCCGTGTGATCAGGCGCTCGCAGATGCTCAAAGGTGCCTGCATCTACATGGATAATTTTACCGGTTTTACGCCCGTGCAGTACCGCCTGATCGGTCAGCTGCTCAGGATTGCCGACCGGGTCGTGATCACCCTGCCAGTTGACCCTGCGATGCATCCGTACCGCAGTGCTCAGCTGAGCGAACTGTTTTATCTTACCAAGGAAACCATACGGCGTCTTAACGAGCTCTGCGAGGAAAACAGGATTCACCGCGATGAGGACATCCTGCTGAAAGAAAACCACAGGAGCAGCCAGGAACTCGCCGTGCTCGAAAAAAATATTTTCCGCTCCTGGATTCAGGTTTATCACGAAGAACCTGAGCACATCCGCCTGTACCAGACGGCCGGGATCGACGAGGAGATGCGCACTGTCGCGGAGACGATTCACGAGCTCGTCAGCAAAGAGCACGTACGCTACCGCGAGATCGCCGTGGTCACCGCCGATATGGAAGGCTGCCGCCGCAGTGCGCAGTACTGGATGCAGCGCTACGATATCCCGTGCTTTTTCGATGTCAGACGTGCGGTCAGCGCCAACATGCTGCCGCACTTCCTGCTCAGCCTGCTTGACGTGATGCGCAGAAATTTTTCCTACGATGCTGTCTTTACGTATCTGAAATGCGGTCTTTCCGGTTTCAGCAGGGAAGAAGCGGATATACTGGAAAATTATGTGCTCGCCTACGGCATACGGGGATGGAACCGCTGGAACCGCGAATGGAAATACGGTGCGGATGACCTGCAGTCAGCCGGTAAGGACCTGGCGCAGATAAATGCTCTGCGCAAACGCTTTGTGGATTCCGTGAAGGCATTTTACACAACGGTGAAAAAGAAAGATGTCACGGTGCTGGATATGATCCGGAGTCTCTACCTGCTGATGGGGTCACTGAAGATAGAAGATAAGCTGACGGAAGCTGCCGGGCAAATGCGCGAAGAAGGGCGTACTTCAGAGGCGGCCGAATACGAGCAGATTTACGATGCCGTCATTGATATGTTCGAGAAAATGGCTCAGGTGCTCGGCAGCGAGCAGATGAGCATAGCGGAGCTTCGCGATATTCTGCAGACCGCATTTGAGAGCATGAGCATCGGCATTATTCCGCCGGGCCTCGATCAGGTGACCTTTGGCGACATCAGGCGAACAAGGCTCGACAGCATCCGTGTCCTGTTCTTCACGGATCTGAATGATTCCAAAGTACCGGCGCCGGCAGCCGGCGGCGGCCTGATCACCGACCGGGAACGTCAGATCATGAGTGAGAAAGGACTGCAGCTGGCTCCGACAGACAGGGAGACGATCTGCACCGAGCGGTACTATCTGTATTCGGTCATGACAAAACCGTCCGAGCGCCTTTACCTCCTTTATCCGATGCAGGATGACGCGGGGAAAAAGCAGGCACCGTCTTCTATTTTGAAGCAGATACAGAGAATATATGAAAAACTGAAAATAGAGACGCCGCCTGAAGCTCCGTCCGATACGCTCCGTGCCGGCAGGAGGCTGATCGTCGGACTGCGCGATGCGGCCGCCCGGCAGCAGCCGGATAAAACGGCGTTGTCTGTCTATAACTGGATGACAGCGCAGCCATCCTACCGGGATTTTGCCCACCGCGCGGAAGATGCGGCTTTTTATACGTACCGCGATGAGCGTCTGTCGCCGTCCACGGTAGAAGAACTCTACGGAAAATATCTCGAAGGCGGCGTAACGATGCTCGAGCAGTATGCGTCCTGTGCCTTTGCGCATTTCCTGCGGTACGGCCTCGGCCTGGAGGAGCGCCGCGTGTATGAAGTCAAGGCACCGGATCTCGGCACAATCTATCACAGAGCACTGGAGATATTTGCGAAAAAAGTGCGCGCTGCAGGTGTCTCATGGCGGGATATCACGCAGCAGGAACGCGAGAAAATGTCCGATGAGAGCGTTCAGGAAGTGGTATCGACTTATAACAACGCGGTCATGCAGGGCAGCAGCCGCTATCAGTATCTGACGGAACGCGTTGCCCGTATCATGCGGCGTACGACCTGGGCGATTTTCGAGCAGCTGAAAAAAGGCAGTTTTGAGCCGTCCGATTTTGAGATGGGATTTCGGGGCTATGCGGCGGGCAGCCACCTTCGCCTCTCGGGCAGAATTGACCGGATGGATCTTTGTCCTGCCGGGGATGGCAGCCTGGAGTATGTCCGGATTATTGATTACAAGAGCGGCAAAACGGATATTGACTATACCATGCTGTACGGCGGCATGCAAATGCAGCTTTTTGTCTATATGAATGCGGCACTGGAGGGCGAACGCAGCCGTCTCCGGGAAAAACAGATACTGCGGACGCCTTCACCTGCCGGTGTTTTCTACTACGATATTGATGACCCGATTATTCTTTCCGCGGCGGATGTGATGGCGGCGCCGCAGGAGGCCGATGAGGAAGCGATTCTGAACGAATTGTATCTCAGGGGACTTGCCGTGGATGACCGGGACAGCATTTATGCGATGGATGCAAAACCCGGAGAAAAGCCGAAGGTTCTGCCGCTCAGCTACAATAAGGATGACACCCTTTCGGCTTACTCACATGCCGTGCCGATCGACGATTTTTACGGCATCACGCAGTTTGTGGAGAAGAAAACCGCCAGCATCGGAGATGATATATTCAGCGGCCGGGTCAGTGCGGTCCCGTACAGAGCCGGGGACAGGCAGGCCTGCACGTATTGCCGCTATCATGCGGTCTGCGGCTTCGACAGCAGGCTGAAAGGGTACCGGTACCGGCGCCTTAAGGAACTGGACCGGAAAAAATTTTTCGAACTACTGAAGGGAGGCAGCACGGATGACGGAGATTAAATGGACGAAGGAACAGCTCGATGTCATACAGGCAAGAGACTGCAATATTCTTGTCGCGGCAGCAGCCGGTTCCGGTAAAACGGCCATTCTGACGCAGCGCATCATTGAGATTCTGACGGATGATGCGCATCCGGTTGATATTGACAGGATTCTGGTGCTGACCTTTACAAGAGCAGCCGCTGCAGAGATGCGCGCAAGAATTTCCGCCGGCCTTGATAAAAAACTGGAAGAAAATCCGGATAATCAGCGCTGGCGCCAGCAGAAGATGCTGCTGGGCTATGCGCGGATCTGTACGCTCGACAGCTTCTGCGAACGGCTGGTGCGGGATCATTTTGACATGCTTGACATTGACGCGTCCTTTCGGATCGCCGATGAAAATGAACTGAAGATTCTGCAGCAGGAGACCATGGAAGATCTCCTGGAAGGCTGGTATAAATCCAAAGACAGCGCTTTTACGGATCTGGTGGAGAAATACGGCAGCGGCCGCAATGACAGCGCCCTTTCCGACATGATTCTGAGCGTCTATCAGATGGCGCAGGGAAGCCCGTGGCCGGAGAAATGGCTGAAGCAGTGCGTGCAGATTTATGAGGCACTTTCGGACCCGGAAGAGGCGGCACGCTGCACGGATAAAGAAAATGCATATTTCCATCAGGAACTTGCAGAGATTATCCGCCTGCACCAGCAGGCCATCGATCTTGCCGCGCAGCCGGGCGGCCCTGCCGGCTATATGAAAACGCTGCAGCTAGACAGAGAGATCCTCATGGGTCTTAATGATAAGGACGGCCACGACAGCATACGTGAAGCGCTGCTGGCTGTTAAATGGCCGAAACTTGCCGCTGACAGAGACAAAAATACCGATCCGCAGAAGAAGAAACAGGCCAAAGCCATCAGGGATCAGGTAAAGAAAAAGATCGGAGAATTATCAGACGGCATTTATGCAAGAGACAGCGGACAGATTGCCTCTGAGATGAAAGTTCTCCTGCCGTCGGTCACGATGATCGTGCAGCTCGTGCAGGATTTCACAGAGAAGTTTGCCGAGGCGAAAAAGGATCGTTGCATGCTTGATTTCAGCGACCTGTCGCATATGGCGCTGCGTCTTCTGGCCGAGCCGCCGAAAGAGGGAGGCGACGAGGCGGTCGGAGAGCCGACGCAGCTTGCCTGCACGCTTCGCCAGTACTATCTGGCGATTATCTGTGATGAATATCAGGACTGCAATCTGGTGCAGGAGACGATCATGGATGTCCTCTCCGGAGAGCGCATCGGCCGCTATGACCGTTTCATGGTCGGCGACATGAAACAGAGCATTTACCGTTTCCGCCAGGCGGAGGCGAAGCTGTTTGCGGACAAATATGAGCGGTATAAGGTCCTGCCCGGCTGCCAGGTTTTTGACCTGAATATGAATTTCCGAAGCCGTGCCAATGTGCTGGAGGCGGTTAACTTCTTCTTCCGGCGCCTGATGACGAAAGAGACGGGGCAGATTGACTACGATGACCGCGCCGCGCTGAAGCCGGGAGCAGCTTTCCCTTTATCTGAAGGCACAGATGACAAGACCGATCTGATCCTGATCGATTATGACAAGGAAAACAGTTTTGTCGAGGAAAATAATATCTCCCGGCAGGAACTCGAAGCCATGGCGGTGGCGCAGGAGATCCGGCGGATCACGGACCCGGAAACCGGGCTGTCCGTACTTGACCCGGATACCGGTTCTTACCGTACGGCAGAGTATGGCGACATCGCGGTGCTGATCCGGAAGGTCAGCGGATGGGGACAGGCTTTCTCGGAAGTGTTTTCCCGCGAAGGCATTCCCGCCAATGTGCAGTCCTCAAGCGGTTTTCTGGCTGCCTGGGAGATCCGCATCATGAAGGCGGTGCTGGCCGTGATCGATAACCCGTACCGGGATATTGAATTCGCCGCGGTTCTCCATGCACCGTTCTGCGGCATCGACGTCAATCAGATGGCGGATATCCGGTCCTGTCTGGAAAAGGGAAGCTATTACGAGGCGGCCCTTGCGTACAGCCGTATCCACCCGGATGCGGTGAGACTCAAAACCTTTCTGGACAGCCTCGCAAAACTGCGCCAGGATGCGGAGAGCCTTACGCTCTGGGAACTGGTGCGCGAGATCTATACGCTGACCGGTTTTGACGAATCGGTATTTGCCATGCCGGGCGGGCAGCGCCGGCTGGCCAATCTGCGCAAGCTGGAAGGAATGGCGCAGACCTTTGACAGCACCGGACGCGGCAGTCTGTTTAAATTCGTCCGCTATCTGGATGATCTGGAGAAAAACGAAATTGACCCGGGACAGCCGGAGACGGCCGCCTCTGCGGCAGACTGCGTACGCGTGATCAGTGTGCATCAGAGCAAAGGCCTTGAGTTCCCTGTTGTCATACTGGCCGGATGCGGTGATAATTTTAACAAGACCGACAGCCGCGGCAGCTATATCCTGCACAATTCGCTCGGCATAGGACTCGACGTCGTCAATACAGATCGGCGCCAGAAAATGCCGTCCTATTATAAAGGACTGGTGGCGCGCCGCATTCAGGCGGACAGTATAGCAGAAGAGATGCGGATTCTGTACGTGGCCATGACGCGTGCGAAAGAGAAACTGATTATCACGGGCAGCACTGCCGGCCTGGAAGGGAAGACGGCCCGCTGGAAGGAAATGTGCACGGGACCGGAAGAGACGCTGCGCCCCGGCATCGTCCGCAGCAGCAATTGCTTTCTGGACTGGCTTATGCCGCCGCTTCTGCAGCTGGATGCCGGGATGGATCTGCTGGAGGCAAACGGGCAGAGGGGCATCGTGAAAGAAGATGCGTACAGCCATCTTTTCCGGATCCGGGCGATCGACGCGTCCGCCATCGAGAATGGACGCGCCGCAGAACATGCTGTCCATACGCTCTGGCGGGAGGATTTTGAGAAGGCAGCCAAAGAATCCGGCACAGATCCGGACATTGCCCGGGCGCTGGATTTCGATGACAGCTGGCATTATGATTACGAGAATCTGAAAACGATCAAGAGCAAATACAGCATATCCGAACTCAAGGAAGCGCATATCGATGAGCTCTCTGAGATCAGGTTTCATTTCCGGGACGGCGCTCCGGAGAAAAAAGAGCCTGCTTTCATGCAAAGCGGGGAGGAGAAGGAAAGCAGTACGGCGGCCGGCACCGATTACGGCACCGCGTTTCACCGCGTCATGGAGCTGATGGATTTCAGCGCCTATGATGCCGGCAGCACGCAGGACTTTGTGGGCAGCGAGATCAGCCGGATGACGGCGTCCGGCCGCCTGAGCCGTTTTCAGGCCGAGCTGGTAAACCGCAGAGATATCTGCCGCTTCCTGGAAAACCCGATTGCAGCCAGGATGGCCAGGGCGCAGCAAAGAGGCGAGCTGCACCGCGAGAGTCCGTTTGTGGCGGCTGTGCCGGTTTCCATGGTGGACCCGTCTGTGGAATCTGCAGATGAAGTGATCGTGCAGGGCGTCATCGACGCCTGGTTCAGCGAGGACGGGAAGATTGTCCTGCTGGATTACAAGACGGACAGCGTGCCGCCGGATCAGGGCGAGGAGATCCTGCGCCAGCGCTATAAGATCCAGATTGACTATTACCGCTTTGCACTGGAGAAATATACCGGCTGCAAGGTGACGGAGAGCTGTCTGTATTCTGTAAAACTTGGCAAAACGGTTTCTCTGTAGAGAAACGATAGAGTAAATGGCATGAAATTGGAGACTTGTATTCCGGTTTCATGCCATTTTTGCTGCAAAGTGGTGGAATACGCCCCATAACGGCTTCTTTTCTTGACAATCATGCGATATCCGGTAAAATAAATGTGTCTATTTTAAATTGTACGGAGAAAATTTATGGGAAGAAAGAAATATTTTCTCCCTGTTGTATTTATCGCACTGGCAGTCCTGATTTCTGTCGGCGGCTATGAATACTATGAGAATGTCTATCTTGAGAAGCCGGAGGAATCGGTGACGAAGGCATTTGACAGTATCCAGAGCGGCGATGGCTATGAAGCAGAACGATATCTTGATTACTCAGCCATAACGGACAAGGTCGGCAGCAAGGATATATTCAATGCGGTCATCAGGGACTTCGGTTATGAGATCAATGAATGCGAAACGGACGGCGACAAGGGCAAAGCGGTGCTGCAGGTGCAGAACCGCGATTTCAGCATCCTCTACGGCAACTACGTGATCGATGCCTACAGCTATGTGCTGCAGCATTCCGATATGAATGAAGACGACATGAAGGAGAAACTGGACTCCATCTTTGTCGATGAGATGGAGAACGGGAAGGCAAGTACGGTCATCAGCCTGATCACGGTGGAACTGAACCGCAAGGGCCGCGTCTGGACTGTTTCCCTGGATGACAGCGATATCGATTCCATTCTGGGCGGCTATGTGACCGCGCAGGAGGATGCACAGGAGCTTCTGGCGGACAGCGGCAGCTCCCTCGAGAGCATTGAGGAGGCCTACCAGCAGCAGATCGACGATGCCGGCAATATGCTGAAGAATGCCGCACATTTTATCGTGGATGACCTGTGGAACGGCGAACTCTGCAACGTAATCAGCTGCATCAATGCCGGAACGGACACCGACGGCAATGAGTATGATCTGGAACAGGGCATGGAGAATGTCGACAGTCTGATGGAGGATAAACTGGCACAGTACGATACGCAGATCAACGATCTGGACAGCAATAAGTACAAGGATATCATAGACGCATGGAACATATACAAGAGCGAACTGAATTATCTGGTGGAGGATATCAAGGAGAACGATCCGAATCCGAAGGATTATTATTATCATCCGGACACGGCCGGATTTGAGTCGGCCATGAACAATTTTGTCAATCTGGTATATAATGAAGAAAGCAGTCAGGACGGCAGCGGGGATACGCAGTAGGCGCACCGGCCGGTCATGGCTATGAAGGACGGAGGAGAGTGCTTTGGAGATATATACCGGTTTTGCTCAGGTATATGATACTTTTATGGACAACGTGCCCTATGAGGAATGGGGCGCCCGCATAATTTCGATATTGAGAAAATTTCATATAGAGGACGGACTTGTTCTGGATCTGGGCTGCGGCACAGGCAAGATGACGCGCTATCTTGACAGGATGGGATATGATATGATCGGTGTGGATAATTCATGGGAGATGCTGGACATCGCCCATCGGAATTCACCGCTGGACATCCTTTACCTGGAACAGGATATGCAGGCGTTTGAGCTTTACGGCACGGTGCGTGCGGTTGTATGCACGTGCGACGCGGTCAATTACATGCCGGACGAGGCGTCTTTATTACAGGTATTCCGTCTGGTGAACAATTATCTTGATCCAGGCGGTATCTTTCTGTTTGACATCAATACGGTTTATAAATACGAGAAGGTACTGGCGGAGAATACGTTTGCGGAAGCACGCGATGACTGCGCCTTCGTGTGGGATAATTTTTACGACCCGGAAGAGGGAATCAATGAATATGACCTAAGCCTTTTCGTGCGCGAGGGCGGCCAGGCAGACGGCGGACTTTACCGCCGCTTCGACGAGACGCATTATCAGAAGGCATTTGCGGCGGAGAGAATACAGGCGCTTCTGCAGGAAGCGGGGCTTGTGCCGCTTCGTGCCTATGATGCTTATACGGACCAGCCGGCGAGACCGGACAGCGAGCGGATTGTTTTCCTTGCACAGGAGCACGGCAAGGCTGAGAAAATCGCTGCGCAGGAAGAGAAAGATTAAGAGAAACAGGAGGCAGAAATGTCAGATTATATTGTACATGCATCTGGTGCAAACCAGCAGGTAAGACTTTACGCAGCCACCACCCGTGATCTGGTGGAAGAGGCGCGGCAGATTCACAATACCAGTCCGATCTGTACGGCGGCGCTCGGCCGTCTGCTTACAGCCGGCGGCATGATGGGCTGCATGATGAAGGGCGAAAATGACCGCCTGACAATTCAGATCAAGTGCAGCGGGCCGATCGGCGGCCTGACTGTCACCGCAGACTCCCGCGCCGACGTCAAGGGCTATGTGAACAATCCGTCGGTGATTCTGCCGCCGAATGACAAGGGTAAGCTGAATGTCGGCGGCGCACTCGACCTCGGCGTACTGCGGGTTATCCGCGACATGGGACTCAAGGAGCCGTATGTCGGCGATACGCAGCTGGTCAGCGGCGAGATCGCAGAAGACCTGGCTTATTATTTTACGGTATCCGAACAGACCAATTCCAGCGTCGGCCTCGGCGTCCTGATGAACAAGAACAATACCGTAAAGCAGGCAGGCGGTTTTATCGTTCAGCTGATGCCGTTTACGCAGGAGGATGTGATCGACCGGCTGGAGAAGAACCTGTCGCAGATCGATTCCGTGACATCGATGCTGGATGCCGGTATGACGCCGGAGGATATGCTGCGCCGGATCATGGATGGATTCGACATTGAATTTTATGACAGAATTCCGACGCAGTACAAGTGCGACTGTTCGCAGGAGCGCGTGGAAAAGGCGATCATCAGCATCGGCCGCAAGGATATCCAGGAGATGATCGATGACGGGAAACCGATTGAAGTCGGCTGCGAATTCTGCGGAAAGCACTACACGCTTTCTACGGAGGATTTAAAGCGGCTTCTGGCCGAGGCAGCAAGATAACCTGAAAATGGGTTGCCGTTTGGAAACAGATAGTATAAAATGAATAAGGCATTTTGCCGGAAAATATAAGGAATGGAAGACGATCAATGAAATTTATAAAAACACCGGTTAAAGGCATGGTTGACATGCTTCCGCAGGATATGAGACTCAGACGCCATGTTCTGGATATCATCCGCGGCAGCTATTCACAGTACGGCTTTATGGAGATCGAGACGCCGGTCATGGAGCATATCGAAAACCTTACGTCGAAGCAGGGCGGTGACAATGAGAAGCTGATTTTCAAGGTCCTGAAGAGGGGCGCTGATCTTCAGCGTGCCATCGATGCCGGCAAGGGCGAATATGCGGACAACGGACTGCGCTATGATCTCACGCTTCCGCTTGCACGTTATTATGCGAACAACCGGGAGAAGCTCCCGGCTCCGTTCAAGGCATTGCAGATGGGCAATGTATGGCGTGCGGACAACCCGCAGAAAGGACGTTTCCGCCAGTTCATGCAGTGCGATATCGATATTCTCGGCGATGATTCAGACCTCGCTGAGATCGAGCTGATTGCCGCGACGTCCAACACGCTCAGCCGCATTTTCAGTGAGATCGGCATTACGGATTTCACGATTCATATCAATGACAGACGCATCCTGAGCGGTGCGGCTCTGAAAGCAGGCTTTAAGGAAGAGGACATCGAGTCGGTGCTCATTTCCCTTGATAAGTATGACAAGATCGGTGTGGACGGTGTCCGTGCGGAACTGATTGAAAACGGATATGATCCGCAGACTGTCGACAGCTATCTGCAGGTTTACGGCCAGGACCGCTTCGACTGCGATGCTTTCTGCAGCGCAATCGGGGACGAGTATCTGGATCCGGAGATTGTCCGCCGGATGGATGAGATCATGGCGTGCAGTGCGGCGATGATCGACAGCCATATCACGATCGAGTTCGATCCGACGCTTGTGCGCGGCATGGGCTATTATACGGGCACCATTTTCGAGGTATCCATCGACGGCTATAATTTCTCGATTGCCGGCGGCGGACGCTACGATAAGATGATCGGCCGTTTCTGCGGCCAGGATGTCAGCGCCTGCGGCTTTTCCATCGGTTTCGAGCGGATCATCACGATCCTGCGCGATCACATGGAAGGCGACATGAAGATCGATGAGAACAATACCGCGTTCCTGATCGATAAGAAGGTACCGTCAGAGAAGAAGATGGAAGTCCTCAGACAGGCAGCACAGCTGCGTGCCCAGGGCACGACGGTTATTGTGCAGCCGATGCGCAAGAACATGAAGCAGCAGATCAACATGCTCGAAGCACAGGGCTATACGAAGTTTGAGAAGATATATAAAGATTAATCAATCATAGAGAAAAGAGGATTCGTTAAAATGGCAGAATCAATGAGCGGTCTGAAGCGATCAAACCGCTGCGGGGAACTGAATTTGCAGAATGAAGGCCAGAAGGTCACAGTCATGGGATGGGTGCAGAAGAGCCGCAATAAGGGCAGCATCATCTTTGTGGATCTGCGCGACCGTTCCGGCATCCTTCAGATTATTTTTGAGGAAGGCAAGTGCTCCGATGCAGTCTTTGAGAAGGCAGCAAAGCTCAGAAGCGAGTTTGTTATCGCGGTTGTGGGCACCGTCTGCAGACGTGCCGGCGCCGTGAACAAGAATCTGGCAACCGGTGAGATCGAGGTTGTGGCAGAGCAGCTGCGCATCCTCAGTGAGTCAGAGACACCGCCGTTCCAGATCGAGGAGAACAGCAAGACGAAGGATGATATCCGTCTGAAATACCGTTTCCTGGATCTCAGACGTCCGGACCTGCAGCGCAACATCATGATGCGCAGCAAGGTGGCCATGGTTGTCCGCAATTTCATGACTAAGGAAGGCTTCCTTGAGATTGAGACGCCGATGCTGATGAAGAGCACACCGGAAGGTGCCCGCGACTATCTCGTACCGAGCCGTGTGCACCCGGGCAGCTTTTACGCGCTTCCGCAGTCACCGCAGCTGTACAAGCAGCTCCTGATGGTGTCCGGCTATGACCGCTATTTCCAGCTGGCAAGATGTTTCCGTGACGAGGACCTTCGCGCGGACCGTCAGCCGGAGTTCACACAGATTGATATGGAGCTTTCGTTTGTCGATATCGACGATGTCATCGATGTCAATGAACGGCTTCTGAAGACGCTTTTTAAGGAGATTCTGGGCCTTGATATCCAGATTCCTTTCCAGCGCATGACATGGCAGACCGCGATGGACCGCTTTGGTTCCGATAAGCCGGATACCCGTTTCGGCATGGAACTGCACGACGTTTCCGATGTCGTCAGAAACTGCGGTTTCGGCGTATTTACCGATGCGATCGCCCAGGGCGGCAGTGTCCGCGGTATCAATGCAGAAGGACAGGGCGGCATGTCCCGCAAGAAGATCGATGCGCTGACCGAGTTCGTGCGCGGCTACGGTGCAAAGGGTCTTGCCTATATCGCGCTGAAAGAGGACGGCAGCATGAAGTCCTCCTTTGCCAAATTCATGAGCGACGAGGATATGCAGGCACTGATCAAGGCGATGGACGGCAAGCCGGGCGATCTGCTCCTGTTTGTTTCCGATGCGAAGAACAAGACAGTCTATGCGGCACTCGGTGCACTTCGTATCGAGATCGGCAGTCAGCTTGGTCTTCTGGACAAGAATAAATTCAACTTCCTCTGGGTTACGGAGTTTCCGCTGCTTGAGTGGTCCGATGAGGAGAACCGCTACACGGCGATGCATCATCCTTTCACAATGCCGATGGAAGAGGATCTGCAGTATATCGATACGGATCCTGGCCGCGTACGTGCAAAGGCCTATGATATCGTACTGAACGGCACTGAGATCGGCGGCGGCAGCGTGCGTATCCATCAGGATGATATCCAGGAGAAGATGTTCGAAGTGCTCGGCTTTACGAAGGAGAGAGCGCATCAGCAGTTCGGCTTCCTGCTGGATGCTTTCAAATACGGTGTTCCGCCGCACGCAGGTCTGGCATACGGCCTCGACCGTCTTGTCATGATCATGGCAGGCGCGGATACAATCCGTGATGTCATCGCGTTCCCGAAGGTAAAGGATGCTTCCGACCTGATGTCCGGTGCACCTTCACAGGTAGACCCGAAACAGCTCGAGGAGCTTGGAATCGAAGTCAGCGAAGAAGACGGCGAAGAAGAATAAATTGTTCTGAATGGGAGGAAAAAGGAATGTTCAGCTTTGATGAAGTTAAAAAGCAGGACCCGGAAATCGCAGAGGCGATTGAACTGGAAATCGGCAGACAGAATCAGAATATCGAACTGATCGCGTCTGAGAATTTTACCAGCCGTGCTGTGATGGCAGCCATGGGCAGTCCGCTTACCAATAAATATGCAGAAGGTTATCCGGGCAGACGCTATTACGGCGGATGCCAGTATGTGGATATTGTCGAGAATATTGCAAGAGAACGTGCGAAGAAGCTTTTCGGCGCAGCATATGCGAATGTGCAGCCGCATTCCGGCGCACAGGCCAATATGGCTGTGTTCAAGGCATTTCTGCAGCCAGGCGACACTTTCATGGGTATGAGCCTGGACTGCGGCGGCCATCTGTCCCACGGCAGCACCGCCAATGTGTCCGGCAAGTGGTTCAACTGCGTGCCTTACGGTGTCAACGAAGAAGGCTATATCGACTACGATGAGGTGGAACGGATTGCGAAGGAGTGCCATCCGAAGATGATCATCGCCGGTGCAAGCGCTTACTGCCGTATCATCGATTTCAAACGTTTCCGCGAGATCGCCGATGAGGTGGGCGCGATTCTGTTTGTCGATATGGCGCATATCGCCGGTCTCGTAGCGGCGGGACTGCATCCGTCACCGATTCCGTATGCGCATGTCGTAACGACCACAACCCATAAGACGCTGCGCGGACCGAGAGGCGGCATGATTCTCTGCGGCACCGATGAATTTGCGAAGAAGCTGAATTCCGCTGTTTTCCCTGGCACACAGGGCGGCCCGCTGATGCATGTGATCGCAGCCAAGGCCGTTGCCCTCGGCGAGGACCTCAAGCCGGAGTTCAAGGAATACTGCCAGGGCATTATTGATAATGCACAGGCGCTCAGCAAGGGACTCATGAACCGCGGCATCGAACTCGTATCGGGCGGCACGGACAATCATCTGATGCTCGTGGATCTGCGCAATACCGGTCTGACCGGCAAGGATGCCGAGAAAATGCTCGATGAAGTGCATATCACCTGCAACAAGAATACAATCCCGAATGATCCGCAGTCACCGTTTGTGACAAGCGGTCTGCGTCTTGGCACGCCGGCAGCGACCACAAGAGGCCTGAACACCGAGGATATGGATCAGGTAGCAGAAGCGATTGCGATGGTGCTGAAGGATTTCGAGGGCAGCAAGGAAAAGGCTGCCGCGATTGTCAAATCCATCACAGATAAATATCCGCTGTACAGATAAGATATATATGCAGAATGGTCTGTTTTCCGCATCGGAAAACAGACCATTTTTTTTAGCCGGGCTGTCCCGGCTTTTTTATTGTGCCTTCGCCGGGCAGATCAGACCGAGACGAAGAAGCGCGTTTTTAATACCGCCTTTGTCGGCATCATCCGTGATCAGCTCACTGTACGGTTCCAGTTCCTTAGCGTGCTGCCCCATGGCGACGCAGTGCCCGGCTGTTTTGAACATCGGCAGGTCATTCGTGCTGTCGCCGAAGGCATAGCTCTCGGAAAGCGGCATATGCAGATAGCGGCTGATCTGGTGCATGATGGTCGATTTGGAATATCCTTTGTTGACCAGTTCATACATGCCGTGCCCTCTGTCGATCGTGTCAAATGTGTCCCCTACCTCGCGGAAAAAGGCGTCTCCGTCCGATTCCTCGTCGAGGACGACGATCAGCTTGTCAAAATCAAACCCGCGCTCTTCGATGGTCGGCCCTTTGCAGAGTCCCCTGCTTCGGTAGAAATCGGTTACGCTGTTCAGATAAGCTGCCCGGTACGGTTTTGCCTGAATATAGATATCGTCGGTTCCCTCCAGCCAGGCCTGAATGTTGTACCGCTCGATCGCGTCGATGATCCGGTTCTGGTTTTCCCTGGAAAAGCTTACGCTCCAGATGGTCTGCCCGTGGCAGAGCAGCCTTGTCCCGCAGCCGAGCAGATAGGCGTCAAAAGGAAACTGCATGACCGAAGGGGGCATGTTGCAGAGCGTGCGCCCGCTGTTGATGATCGCGACGTGGCCGTTTTGCTGTGCGGCGGCGATGGCGTCGATGGTGTCCTGCGGGATGCCGCCGGTGTAGTCAGGCAGAATGGTGCCGTCAATATCGAAAAAGAGCATGCATGGCTTGCGGTTCAATATCCCAGTTCCTCCCCGCAGAGAATGATATGAATCCGCTGCGCAATGCCGCTGCGGCGTGTCACGACGATATAATTGCAGATGCAGTCAGGGCTCTTGCAGTCGGCACAGACACCGGTCACCGCACAAGGCGTTTTCTTGTTCAGGCGCACGGCGTTGCGCGGGGCAACGGTTGTATTGATTCGCTGGTAGGCACTTTCCAGGTCGCGGCAGACCTTGTTCATGCTGGCGATGATGACGACCTTCTTCGGGCCGTAGATCAGTGCGCTCATCCTGTTTCCGAGGCCGTCGATATTGACGAGGATGCCGTCCTGCGTGATGGCGTTGGTGCTCAGAAAATAGCAGTCGCAGCAGCTTACGCGGGCGATCGCGGCAGCCTTCTCCTCCGGTGTCTTTGGAGAACGGTAGTCAATGAATTCGGCGCCCATACTTGTCAGCGCATCCTGCAGCCCGAGTTCGGTAAGCGTCATGGATCCGCCGGTGGAAAATGTCATGCCTGGTTTTATGAAGGCTTTGGCGGCCTCGAGGGCGTCACTGGCGGTCGGCGCATATTCAGCGGTAAAAGCACGCTGTTCAAGCTTTTTTATCATCGTTTTGGATAAATTTTCATAATTTTTCTGTTCAGGTGTCATAGTCATACCTCCTTGCAGTTCATTGTAATGAAAATATCGCTTTTTTTCAATAGCAGCCGACAGGGAACGGCGGCGGAGCCGGTTTGATGTCGGCAGGCGGCGCGGCAGTATGTTATAATATCTGCAGTTCATTTTTAAGTGAGGCATGAATTTGGGAAAATCTCTTTTTATAGCGGAGAAACCGAGCGTGGCGCAGGAATTTGCCCGCGTGCTCGGCGTATCCGGCAGTGCAGGCAAAGGCTATCTGGAATCAGAACAATACGTGGTGACCTGGTGCGTCGGCCATCTGGTGACGATGAGCTATCCGGATGCCTACGACCCGGCACTGAAGAAATGGTCGATGAATACGCTTCCCTTTATTCCGGACACCTATAAATACGAGGTCATCGAGGATGTCAGGAAGCAGTATGACATTGTGGCCGGCCTTTTAAACCGCGAGGATGTCGAACGGATCTACGTGTGTACGGATTCCGGGCGGGAAGGTGAATATATCTACCGCCTTGTCGACCAGATGGCCGGTGTCAGCAATACAAAGGACAAGCGGCGTGTCTGGATCGATTCGCAGACGGAAGAGGAAATAAAGCGCGGCATACGCGAAGCAAAACCGCTGTCTGCCTATGACAATCTGGCGTCGGCCGCCTATATGCGGGCGATCGAAGACTACCTGATGGGTATCAATTTTTCGCGA
Source organism: uncultured Eubacteriales bacterium (assembly GCA_900314775.1). Classification (GTDB taxonomy): domain Bacteria; phylum Bacillota; class Clostridia; order Lachnospirales; family Lachnospiraceae; genus UBA2912. The sequence continues at coordinate 18,755 of OMWM01000015.1, forward strand.
GTCATGACGATCCGGTTCGGCCGGTCGATGGCGGATTACCTGGGCAGGAAATATGTGGTCATTTCGATGGGGCGCGTCATGACATGCGTGCTCGGCATGGTTGTCCGGCGCGAACGGGAGATACGCGATTTCGTAAAGACGCCGTTCTACCGCGTTATGGCGGATCTGGAAAACGGAATCAGTGCCGAGTGGCGGGAGACGGAAGGATCCGTTGCCTGGCACAAGCCGGTCCTGTACAAAAATAACGGCTTCAAGGCGAAGGAAGATGCGCAGAAGCTGATCGATTATCTGAAGCGGGAGGAACCGTCCGAGGCTCTCATCGAGAGCATTGAGCGGAAGACGGAGAAGAAGAATCCGCCGCTGCTTTATAATCTGGCCGAGCTGCAGAATGACTGCTCCCGCTTTTTCAAAATGAGCCCCGACCAGACGCTGGCGACGGCGCAGGAGCTTTATGAGAAGAAGCTGACGACGTACCCGCGAACCGATGCGCGCGTGCTGTCGACGGCCGTGGCAAAGGAGATCGGCCGCAATCTGAGCGGCATCAGCAGCCTTCCGGAATTCAAGGATATCTGCCGGGAGATCAGCGAGAGCGGCAGCTACCGCAAAATCGCCTCGACAAGGTATACGAACGATAAGCAGATTACCGATCATTATGCGATCATCCCGACCGGACAGGGCTTTTCGGCGCTGCGGTCGCTGAGTGCCCGCTCCGCCGCTGTCTATAAGATGATCGTGCGTCGTTTTCTGAGTATTTTCATGCCGCAGGCGGTGTACAGCCGCGTCAATATGGTCCTGAAAATCCGGACGGAACATTTCTACGCGGGCATCCGCGTACTGAAGGACCCCGGATATCTGCGCGTACTCGAGGCCGGCCGTCCGCCGCAGGAAGCAGGCGGACAGGATAACGGCACCGACAGTGCACAGACCTATGAGATCCTGTCCAAGCTGCGCAAAGGCATGAAACTGCCTGTAAAAGGCTTCAGCATCAAAGAGGGAGAGACGTCGCCGCCGAAGCGGTATAACTCCGGTTCGATGATTCTGGCGATGGAAAATGCCGGACAGCTGATTGAAGATGAAGAGCTGCGCGAGCAGATCAAGGGCTGTGGCATCGGTACGAGTGCGACGAGAGCGGATATTCTGAAGAAGCTGGTGAAAATCCGCTATCTGAATCTGAACAGCAAGACGCAGGTGATCACGCCGACGCTGCTTGGCGAGATGGTATTCGATGCGTCCGCCTGTTCCATCCCGTCCCTGCTGAATCCGGATCTGACGGCGAGCTGGGAGAAAGGCCTGAACTATCTTGCCGAGGGAACGATTACCTCGGATGAGTACATGGATAAGCTGCGTGGCTTTATCACGAGGCGGACCAACTATGTAAAAGGCATGGGCAGCGTCTACGCCATGCGCAGCTATTACGACAAAGCGGCTGTCTATTATAAAAAAGAATCTTCCAGACGGGGAAAGAGTGCCAAATCCTCGAAAACAGAAGGAACCGGGAAAACCGCAAAGACCGGCCGGAAGAAGACAGCGAAAAAGGAAAAGAAACAGAAGGAGAATGAGTCATGACGGGGAGAGGCTTACGGATCCGGGATGCACACAGGCTGCTCTGGATCTCATTCGGATTATTCATGCTCATTTCGTTTGCCGCGTCCGTAAAACCATTTTCAGACTGGTATCTGCTGGATACGGCAATGGGCGAGCTGGCACTGGTGATACCGGCTGCCATCTTTCTGCGCCGCAGGGACAGAGACTGGAAAGAGGTCATTTCCGACAAGCCGATGGACGGCCGCAACCTGGCGTTTTCGCTGGGCGTACTGCTCTGCGCGTATCCGCTGCTTGCCATCATCAACATGCTTTCGATGCTGTTTGTGAAAAATCAGGTAGCCTCGGCGATGCCGAAGCTGACTTCCTACGGCCTTGTCGGCATGCTGCTGGCCGTTGCCATTCTGCCGGCGTTCTGCGAGGAATTTCTGTGCCGCGGCATCCTGTTCATGTCCTACAGCAATATCTCGCCGCTGGCGGGTGCGCTGCTCAGCGCGCTCATGTTCGGCCTGCTGCACCGGAACCTGAATCAGTTTTTCTATACGGTATTTCTCGGCCTGCTGTTTGCCCTGATGGACAGGGCAACGGGCACGATTCAGTCCTCTGTCACCATGCATATGCTGCTGAACGGCGTGGATGCCACGATCATGTATGTGGCGGCCAGGCGTTACCCGGATACGCTCGAGAGCGCATCCCAGGTGGATATCAGGCAGATGCTGTTTTACGATCAGGACAACATGGCGACGAGCATCATCGCGATTGTACTGGTCAGCGCGTTCTTCGCGGCCTGCATTGCCATTCTGATCAGGCAGGCCTTCAAATACAATCATACCTCGCTGAAACCGGATCTGCCGGCGCAGGAGAGGGAAAAATACGGGAAGATCGTGGATCTGCCGCTTATTCTTTTTATTGCAGTGACCGCCGTCCTGACATTTCTGGGAACGGATTTTCTGTGACGGCACAGACGAATCCCTACTGAAAAGGTCTGCTATAGCTTCCGGCTATAACGGACCTTTGTTTTTTGCTATTTTACAGACGAACAGGATTATTCTATAATATTCAGTAATTGTGAAAAAACGTAAAGCGAGGCGAAGTATATGGCATTAGTGCTCAGACCGGATCCGGCGCTGGATTCGGAGGAGATCGGAGAGGTTGTGAAGGCAGGCAGGTTCGAAAGCCTTTTATCAGAAGATGAAGTGCAGGCAGTGTACAGGCAGACGGCGGACTGCTGCCGGCCGGTTCTCTGGTATGAACTGACGGGGCCGGACACGGGGATCGCCGCGGCGACGCTGGGAGACGGCCCGGAGCGCCTGCAGGAGCATTACCGTAAAAACGGCAGTATGCTGGAGATGTATTTTGCCGGAAATCTGGAGATGAAGATTCTCCGGAAGCTTTACGATCAGCTGCGGGATGCATTGGCAGAAGACGGCCGATATCTGCAGCATTATGCCTTTACCGATGCCGGCAGCACCAGGACGGCTAAGATTATCAGCCGGCTGGGCGCGGATATCCGCTGCGAAGAAGGCAGCATGATGGTGCCGGAACACAGCACCGTATTTGAATTCCGCTTCAGCAGGCAGAAGGATGCGGCGGCGCCGTCTTTATGCCGTGACTGCGGCAATACGGACTGTGTTTTCCGGGAAGAGGAAGCGGCAGATCAGGACATCCGCTCCGTTCTGGAAAAGGGACGCCTGATCGCCGACGGCGCAATGGGAACGTATTACGATAAGAAAACGGGCGGCGGAAGGCTGTGCGAACGGGCAAACCGAACGGACCCGGATACGATACGGCAGATTCATCTCGAGTATCTGCAGGCCGGCGCGCGCCTGATCAGGACGAACACCTTTGCCGTCAACCCGGATTTTATTCCCGATGAGGAGGAAGCCGGCATGCTGATTGATGCCGGATGGCGGATCGCACAGGAGGCCGTGCGCCTTTTCCGCAGCGGCGGCTGCAGCGACCCTGTCTTCATCGCTGCGGATATGGGTGCGTTTGAGGAAGATGAGACGCGCACCGCAGAAGAGGTATCCGCAGCCTATGTCCGTCTGAGCGATCGTTTTATCGGCCTCGGGGCGAAGGTATTCGTGTTCGAGACGCTGTCGGATGACAGGTATATTCAGGAAGCCGTGAAGAATATCCGTGCAAAGGTGCCGGAGGCTTTTATCATCGAGCAGTTTTCGATCGGGCGCAGCGGCTTCACCAATGCCGGCCGGAGTCTGGCCTCGCTTTTCCGCGACGCGGCGCGCAGCGATTTGATCGATGCGGTCGGGCTCAACTGCGGAATCGGGCCGGCGCATATGGCGCAGCTCCTCGGACAGGCGGTCCTGCCGCCGAATAAATTCATCACGGCGCTGCCGAATGCAGGCTATCCGCTTGAACTGCGCGGGAAGATGGTTTACAAAGAAGATGCCGGTTATTTTATCGGCGAGGAACGGAAAATCGCGGATCTCGGTGTCGATATCCTCGGCGGCTGCTGCGGCACGACGCCGGCGCATATCCGCGCTCTTCATAATGCGCTGGCAGGCAGCGCAAAGCCGGCGCGCGGGAACGGGCAGGAGATAAAGATGCCCGTTGATCTGGCGGCTGTCTGCTCGGACAGGCACTATACGCCTTTTATGAAGAAGCTGGCGGCCGGAGAGAAGGTTTTCGCGGTGGAGCTGGATCCGCCGTTTGACCAGAATGACACGAAGCTGATGAACGGGATTGCCCTGATGAAGAAATCCGGTGCGGATATCGTGACGCTGGCCGATTCGCCGCTGGCACGTCCGCGTGCGGATTCCGTGGCGGCTGCCGTCAAGGCGCATTATACGATCGGCATGGAAATGATGCCGCATATCTGCTGCCGCGACAAGAATACGATCGCGCTGCGGGCACAGTTTCTCGGCATGTCCATGAACGGTCTGCGGCATACGCTGCTTGTCACGGGCGATCCGGTGATCCGCGGCGACCGTGAACGCATCCGCAGCGTATTCAATTTCAATTCGATCAAACTCATGGAATATCTGAAAACGATGAATCAGGAGATTCTTCCGCAGGCGCCGATTTTCTACGGCGGTGCGCTGAATCAGAACACAGGCAGCCCGGACATCATCGCGCGGCGCATGCAGCGGAAAATGGAAGCCGGCGCCTCCTGGTTCATGACGCAGCCGGTATTCAGCCAGGAGGGCATTGCGCGCCTGGCGCAGCTGCGCGAGATGACAGGCGCCCGCATTCTGGCCGGCATTATGCCGCTGGTCAGCCGCAGAAATGCCCTTTTCATGCAAAATGAGATGCCAGGTATAGAGATTCCGGATTCGATTCTGCAGCGCTATCCGGAAGAGGCTTCGCGGGAAGAGTATGAGCAGGCAGCCCTGCAGATCAGTCTGGAACTGATTGACAGGCTGCGGGACTGCTGCGACGGCTATTATCTGATGACGCCGTTTAACCGCACCGGCCTGATCCGGAATATTTTGCTGCAGGCAAAGGAGATTGTCCGATGAACAGAGAAGATTTTGCACAGCTTTGCAGGGATAAAACAGTACTGCTGGACGGTGCGACAGGCACCAACCTGATGAAAGCCGGCATGCCGGCCGGCGTATGTCCGGAGCAGTGGATTCTGGAGCACCCCGATGTGATACTGAATCTGCAGCGCGCCTACGTGGAGGCAGGTTCCGACATTATTTTTGCCCCGACATTTACGGGAAACCGGATCAAACTGGCCGAATACGGCCTCGAAAACCGGCTCGAAGAAATCAATACAGAACTGGTCGGCCTTTCCCGGCAGGCAGCCGGCGGCCGCGCGCTGGTCGCGGGTGATCTGACCATGACCGGGCAGCAGCTGGAGCCGGTCGGGAAACTCCCGTTTGAGACGCTGGTCGATGTCTACAAGGAGCAGGTAAGGTGCCTCGAGAAAGCCGGCGCGGATCTTCTGATCATCGAGACGATGATGAGTCTGAATGAATGCCGCTCCGCGCTGATTGCGGCCCGCGAGACCTGCAGCCTGCCGGTCTGCGTGACGCTTTCTTTTAATGAGGACGGCCGCACCTTTTACGGGACCGACCCGGAGGCGGCCATCGTCACCTTGCAGGCGCTCGGCGCGGACGCCGTTGGCGTCAACTGCAGCACCGGACCGGAGCAGATGGTGCCGATCGTCAGGAAAATGCGGGCGCTGGCTCAGGTGCCGGTGATCGCCAAACCGAATGCCGGCATACCGGAGATGATAGACGGCAATACGGTTTATAATATCGGACCGGACGAATTCGCCGCTTCCATGCAGGCACTGATCGATGCCGGCGCAGGTATCGTCGGCGGCTGCTGCGGCACGGAACCGGCACATATCAGGAAGCTCCATGCGCTGATTGACGGCCGGCCGGCACCGGCGGTAAACAGGGCGCACAGCAGCATCCTTTCATCAGAGAGAAAGATTGTCCGCATCGGAGGAGATGAGCCGTTTGCCGCGGTCGGCGAGAGGCTGAATCCGACAGGCAAGAAAAAACTGCAGGCGGCAATCCGCAGCGAGGATTTTGACTACATCGGGGAGATGGCCGTGTCGCAGGAGCAGGCCGGTGCCGCCGTGCTCGATGTCAATGCCGGTATGAACGGGATTGATGAGAAGAAGATGATGAAGAAGATCATCGAACAGGTATCGCAGGAGGTAAATCTGCCGCTCTGCATCGATTCCGGCGACCCGGATGTCATCGAAGCGGCGCTGCGGGTGTATCCCGGCCGCGCACTGGTCAATTCCGTATCGCTCGAGAGCGGCAAGATCGATCGGCTCCTGCCGATTATCCGCAAATACGGCGCGATGTTCATCCTGCTTCCTGTTTCCGATGAAGGTATTCCGAAAAACATGGAAGAGCGCCGCCGCAATATCCGCGCGATTCTCAGCAGGGCGGAGGCGGAAGGCTTTGAGAAGCCGGATATGATTGTGGACGGCCTGGTGGCGACCGTCGGGGCAGATAAGGAGGCAGCGGTCAATACCCTCGATACGATTTCCTTCTGCCGCGATGAGCTGCACATGAATACGATCTGCGGCCTGTCCAATATTTCCTTCGGCCTGCCGCAGCGCAAATATATCAATGCGGCGTTTCTGACGATGGCAATCGGGCGGGGGCTGACTGCGGCAATACTGAATCCGTCACAGGATATTCTGATGAATGCGGCCTTTTCCGCAGAGCTTCTGATGCACAGAAAAGGCGCCGATCTGCGGTATATCGAGCGCATGAACGATTTTGCACAGGCGCAGCAGCCGGAAAAACATACGGCAGAGGTGCCTTCTAATGAAGGCGACCCGGTCTTTGACGCCGTTGTCAAAGGAAACAGAAAGACCATCACGGCTCTTCTGGAAAAAGCGGTCAGGGGCGGCGCCGACCCGTCAGATCTGATCAATGAGCATATGATACCGGCGATCACGCATGTCGGCGATCTTTTTGAGAAGAAGATTTATTTCCTCCCGCAGCTGATTGCGAGCGCGCAGACGATGGAAACCGGCGTGCAGTATCTTGAGCCGATGCTGGTCAGGGATAATACAGAAAACCGCGGAACGGTTGTGATTGCCACGGTGGAGGGCGATGTACACGATATCGGCAAGAACCTTGTCGCCTTGATGCTGCGCAACTACGGCTATAAGGTGATTGACCTCGGCAAAAATGTGTCTAAGGAGAAAATCGTGGAGACTGCTGTCAGGGAGAAAGCGGATATTATCGCGCTTTCAGCGCTCATGACGACAACCATGATGCGGATGAAAGATGTCATCGAGTACAGAGATGCGCAGAAAGTCAGGAGCCGCGTGATTATCGGCGGTGCCTGCATCACACAGGAATTTGCCGATGAAATCGGGGCGGATGGCTATTCGAAGGATGCCGCGGAAGCAGTGACGCTGGTCGGCAGACTGCTGGGACAGAACTGACCGGATAAAATACGGAAAATGGCGCGTGAGAAAACGAAAAATCGTTTTTCACGCGCCATTTTGCCGTCTGTGCTTACTGCTGACGGTAATACTTGATGATTGCCTGTGTGCCGAGATCGCCCTGTCCCTCATCCAGAAGTTTTACGTACATGTTCAGGACATCCCGTGTGATTTTCAGGTCAAGATGACGGCTGTCTGCTTCTTCGACGGCGATCCGCATATCCTTGATGAAATGTTTGATATAAAAACCAGGATCAAACTCATCTTTCAGCATATGCGCGCCGTTATTGGTCAGCTGCCAGCTGCCTGCGGCGCCGGCACTGATGCTGTCAAACATCTTCTGTGTGTCCAGACCGGCCTTTTCAGAGTAGGCGATGGCTTCCGCGACACCGGCGATGCAGCCGGCAATGGCGATCTGGTTGGCCATCTTGGTGTGCTGTCCGGCACCGGCCGGTCCCTCGTGGATGATGTTGGTGCCCATCGCCTTGAAAAGCGGGAGCGCCGCCTCAAAACTCTCCGGATCTCCGCCGACCATGATGCTCAACGTACCGGCTCTGGCACCGGTGTCGCCGCCGGAAACCGGAGCATCCAGCGCGCTGAGTCCTCTTGCCGCTGCCGCCTCGTAAATCTTCTGTGCAAGCTTCGGACTGGATGTGGTCATATCGATGACCAGCGTCCCCGGGTCAGCATTTTCAAGAATGCCTGTCTCACCGAAATAAACTTCCTCGACATCAGACGGCATGCCGACAATCGTAATGACCGCATCGCGGCCTCTGGCAGCTTCTGCAGCCGTGGAAACCCAGACTGCGCCGTCGGCCTCGGTGGCTGCGGTTTTCTGCCTGTTTCTCGAATAGAAAACGACTTCAAAACCATTTTTTATCAGGCTGCGGATCATGGACGCGCCCATGACGCCTGCACCGATAAATCCGACTTTTTTCATAGATTCATCCTCGCTTTTTTATTTTATTATAGCATAATAACTTTATATCCTGCAGTTATCTGTTTATAACAAAATGGTATGGTAAAATAACCGCGGATTGCGCCGGCGCGCGGGGCGGAGCTATTGACAAACCAATGCCGGATTGCTAGAATTTATTTTAATCGTCGAACAAAGACGATGCAGTAAAGGAGGATGCAGCATGGGTGCTTCCCAGGAGAAGAGAAAGGTACTGATGATGCTTGTTGAGAACAATTACGGTGTTACAAGCCGTATATCCGGTGTTTTCAGCAGACGTGGTTTTAATATAGACAGTTTTACCGGCTGCGATACACTTGATCAGCGGTATTCACGTATCACCGTCGTGGTACGGGGAGATGACAGATCACTGGATCAGATTGAGAAGCAGGTCAGCAAGCTGGAAGATGTGCTTTATATTACAGACCTGGCTTCCTGTGAGAGCGTATGCCGCATGCTGATGCTTTTCAAGGTGAAGGTACAGCCGGAGCAGCGCGAGAGCCTGATGGCGGTTACCGACATTTTCCATGGGCATATCGTCGATGTGACCCGCGACTCCATGATCATCGAGATGACAGGCAAGCGCGAGAAGCTCAATGCCTTTATCGATGTGCTGGATGATTACGAAATTCTTGAGGTTTCCAGTTCCGGCATGATCGGTCTGGAGAGAGGCGCCGAGACGGCACGCAAGCCGGGCGTCAACTGCAGACTGAAAGAGTGATAACGCATTCATAGGCATAAGCCTTTGATTATAATTTTTTCCAGGAGGACTAATTATCATGATGAACATCTATTATGAACAGGATTGCAATCTTTCCCTTCTTGACGGAAAGACAATCGCTATTATCGGCTACGGCAGCCAGGGACATGCGCATGCCAAGAACCTCAGAGATTCAGGCTGCAATGTTATTGTAGGTCTGTATGAGGGCAGCAAGTCCTGGCCGAAGGCAGAAGCAGATGGATTCAAGGTTTACACATCCGCTGAAGCAGCTAAGAAAGCTGATATTATCATGATCCTGATCAATGATGAGAAGCAGGCGAAGTTATATACAGATGACATCGAGCCGAACCTCGAAGCCGGCAATATGCTGATGTTCGCTCATGGTTTCAATATCCACTACGGCACAATCGTACCGCCTAAGGATGTCGATGTAACTATGATCGCACCGAAGGCACCTGGCCACACAGTAAGAAGCGAGTATGTAGCAGGAAAGGGAACTCCTTGCCTGATCGCAGTAGAGCAGGATGCTACCGGCAAGGCTAAAGATCTTGCACTGGCTTACGGTCTTGCACTCGGCGGCGCAAGAGCAGGCCTTCTCGAGACAACCTTCCGTATTGAGACAGAGACCGACCTCTTCGGTGAGCAGGCAGTTCTCTGCGGCGGTGTTGTAGCACTTATGCAGGCTGGTTTCGATACCCTTGTAGAAGCAGGCTATGATCCGAGAAATGCATATTTCGAGTGCATCCATGAGATGAAGCTGATCGTAGATCTGATCTATCAGAGCGGTTTCAAGGGCATGAGATATTCCATCTCCAACACAGCAGAGTATGGTGATTATATCACCGGACCGAAGATCATCACCGATGATACGAGAAAGGCTATGAAGCAGGTTCTTGCTGATATCCAGGATGGTTCCTTCGCTAAGGAATTCCTTCTTGATATGTCTGATGCAGGCAAGCAGGTTCACTTCAAGGCTATGAGAAAGAAAGCTGCTGAGCATCCGTCAGAGAAGATCGGCGAGGAGATCAGAAAGCTCTACAGCTGGAACGGCGAAGATAAGCTCATCAACAACTGATTGGAGCCGTCATATGACATTAAGAAGGGGCATCGCATTATCAAATGCGACAGCCCCTTTTTTTTATAAGAACAGCCGCTGCTTATGAAAGCGGCGATGAATTAACGTAATCCAGGAAAAGCTCGAGAGCGCGTTCGTTTTCCTTGCTTTTCTGCCATGCAAGGCCCACATCGCGCGGCGGCTGATCGTAGCCGGCGTCGATTTCGACGAGACTGCCGTCCTCCAGGTCTTTGCGGACGAAATCTCGGATCACACAGGCAATGCCGAGTCCGGTGCGCGCGAATTCGATCAGCAGGTCCATCGTAGTGGATTCGATCATGTGATACGGATGGATGTGTTTTTCCTCCAGAAAATAATTGACGTACTGGCGCGTTGCGTTTTCGTTGTTCAGGAGCATCAGCGTTCCCCGGCTGAGAAGGCCGATGCCCTCCGCACCCGTACGTTTCTGCAGATTCTGCAGATATTCCGGCGTCGCGACAAAAACGTCCTCCAGTTTGCCGAGATTGCAGAATTCCAGGTCGCTGAAATTTTTCTGGCGGGCAACCATGCCGATGTCGATGGCGTCCGAGCGGATCAGCGAAAGCGTCTGCAGCGTCGGCTGGCACTGAATCGTGATGCTGATATTCGGATAGAGCGAGGTGAAGCCGCGCAGATAGGGCAGGAGCTTGTAGCGGCAGAGCGTCGTGCTGACGCCGATGATCAGGTGGCCGATGCCCATATTGGTGCGCCGCTGTATTTCCGCCTCGCCGGATTCGAGGTAGCGGAACGCTTCCTTGACATGGTCGTAGAGGATGCGGCCGTCTTCTGTCAGTGTGACGCCTTTGGAATTGCGGATAAACAGCTTCGTCTGCAGTTCTTCCTCCAGTGTGCGGATGGATTTGCTGACTGCCGGCTGGCTGATATAAAGGCGGCGCGCCGCACCGGAGATACTGCCGGTTTCGCGGACAGCCGCAAAGACATGGTAGAGGGAAATGTTGATGTTCATTTCGGCTCCTTTCAAAAATATAACCAGAAATTATAGATTGCATCATTTATATATATATCCATTATATATGCATTCATGCTAGAATTACAATAACATTATTGAAATAAAAAACAGGATATACAGGAGGTAATGTCATGGGAATGACAATGACACAGAAGATTCTTGCTCACGCGGCAGGACTCGATCACGTAGAAGCCGGACAGCTGATCATGGCCAATCTGGATATGGTGCTGGCCAATGATATCACGGGCCCGGTTGCCATCGACGGGATGAAGAAATTCAATAAGCAGGGCGTTTTCGACAATACGAAGATTGCGCTGGTGCCGGATCATTTTTCCCCGAACAAGGATATCCAGTCGGCGCACAACTGCAAATACATGCGTGATTTCGCGCATGCGAACAATATAAAGCATTTTTACGAAGTCGGCGAGATGGGCATCGAGCACGCACTTCTCCCGGAGAAAGGCATCGTGACGGCCGGTGATACGGTAATCGGTGCCGATTCCCATACCTGTACCTATGGCGCGCTCGGCGCATTTTCAACCGGTGTCGGTTCGACCGATGCGGCGGCCGGCATGTCCACCGGCAAGGCATGGTTCAAGGTGCCGTCTGCCATCCGTTTTGTACTGACCGGCAAGCCGGCAAAATGGGTCAGCGGCAAGGACATCATTCTCCATATTATCGGCATGATCGGCGTGGACGGTGCGCTTTACCGTTCCATGGAGTTCACGGGAGACGGCGTCGCAAACCTTTCCATGGATGACCGTTTCACCATCGCCAACATGGCGATCGAGGCCGGCGGCAAGAACGGCATTTTCCCTGTCGACGAGAAGACCATCGCCTATATCGAAGAGCATATGCCGGCAGATAAGAAGGCAGAATATCTGAAGACAGGCAAAAAGCCTTACCGCATTTTCCAGGCAGACGATGACGCCCAGTACGACGAGACCTATACCATCGATCTGAGCACGCTTCGCCCGACCGTTGCCTATCCGCATCTGCCGGAGAACACACATACGATTGACGAGGCGGCCGGCATTGAAATCGATCAGGTTGTCATCGGCTCCTGCACGAACGGACGGATCAGCGATATCGCCGCGGCGGCACAGATCATGAAGGGCAAAAAGGTTGCCAAGGGTCTGCGTGTCATCGTGATCCCGGCAACGCAGGAGGTTTATCTGCAGGCACTCGAGGCCGGCTATATTCAGACATTTATCGAGGCCGGCGCCATTGTCAGCACACCGACCTGCGGTCCGTGCCTCGGCGGCTACATGGGTATTCTTGCCGAAGGCGAGAAATGTGTATCTACTACAAACCGCAATTTCGTAGGCCGTATGGGCCATGTCACATCGGAAATCTATCTTGCCAGCCCGGCGGTTGCGGCGGCAAGCGCACTTACAGGACGGATCACGGATCCGGAAACAGTCTGAGGGAGGCAGCAGCATGAAAGCATCAGGAAGAGTTTTTAAATACGGCGACAATGTGGATACGGATGTCATCATTCCGGCAAGACATCTGGCAACGACGGATCCGGCCGGCCTTGCGGCACACTGCATGGAAGATATCGATCCGGAATTCGTACATAAGGTGCACAAAGGCGATATCATCGTGGCCAGAAAGAATTTCGGCTGCGGTTCATCCCGTGAGCATGCGCCGATTGCCATCAAGGCATCCGGCATCAGCTGCGTGATTGCGGAGACATTTGCCCGCATTTTCTACCGCAACGCGATCAATATCGGCCTGCCGATCATCGAGTGCAGGGAAGCCTCCGAGGATATCAAGGACGGCGATGAGGTGGAGATCGACTTCGACAGCGGTAAGATTATGAACAAGACGACCGGCAAGACCTATCAGGGACAGGCTTTCCCGCCGTTCATGCAGGAACTGATCGAGGCAGGCGGCCTGGTCAATTACGTTAATAAAACAGAGCAGTAAAGTATTCTGCCCGCAGCAGATATTGAAATTGAAAATAAAATAGTTTAATATAATATACTATACGGTTTTACTGTATATTTGAAAGGAAGTCAGAACTATGGATTTTAATCTGGCAGTGATCAAGGGAGACGGCATCGGCCCCGAGATCGTTGACGAGGCAATTAAGGTACTGGATGCTGCAGCCGCAGTATACGGACATAAATTCAACTACACACGTGTGCTGATGGGCGGTGAGTCCATCGATGCCTGCGGCGTTCCGCTGACCGATGAGGCGATTGAAACCTGCCGCAGAAGCGATGCGGTGCTGATGGGTTCGATCGGCGGCAATACGGCGACCTCTCCGTGGTATAAGCTGGAGCCTTCGCTGCGCCCGGAAGCCGGCCTGCTGAAGCTGCGCAAGTCACTCGGCCTTTTCGCCAACCTTCGCCCGGCCTATCTTTACGATGACCTCGCGCAGGCCTGCCCTCTGAAAAAAGAAATTGCGGACAAGGGCATTGACCTGATTATCGTGCGCGAGCTGACAGGCGGTCTCTATTTCGGCGCCCGCAGCACGGTGGAGCAGAACGGCGTACTCAAGGCGACCGATACACTGACTTATAATGAGAATGAAATCCGCCGCATTGCGGTCAAGGGATTTGACATCGCGATGAAGCGCCGCAGGAAACTGACCTGCGTGGATAAAGCCAACGTACTCGATTCCTCCAGACTCTGGAGAAAGGTTGTCCAGGAAGTTGCGAAGGATTATCCGGAAGTGGAATATTCCTTCATGCTTGTCGACAACTGTGCGATGCAACTTGTCCGCGACCCTTCGCAGTTTGATGTGGTCCTCACAGAGAATATGTTCGGTGATATCCTTTCTGATGAAGCCAGTGAGATCACAGGTTCTCTTGGCATGCTCTCTTCGGCAAGTCTGTGCGAGACAAGTTTCGGCCTCTACGAGCCGAGCCATGGCTCCGCACCGGATATTGCAGGAACCGGCAAAGCCAACCCGATCGCGACCATTCTTTCGGCGGCGATGCTTCTTCGCTATTCGCTGAATCTCGGCAAAGAAGCAGATGCTGTTGAGAATGCAGTCCGCGAGGTACTCAGAGAAGGATACAGAACAGCCGATATCATGTCGGATGGATGCACGCAGCTTACCTGCAGCCAGATGGGTGATGCGGTTGCGAAAGCAATCAGATAAAGGAGAGGATCAGATAAAATGAGAAGTGATAAAGTCAAGAAAGGCATGCAGCAGGCGCCGAGCCGTTCACTGTTCAACGCACTGGGCATGACGCAGGAGGAGATGGACAGACCGCTCGTCGGCATCGTCAGCTCCTACAATGAGATTGTGCCGGGCCATATGAATATCGACAAGATCACCGAGGCTGTCAAGCTCGGTGTGGCCATGGCGGGCGGCACGCCTGTCGTATTTCCAGCCATTGCGGTCTGCGACGGTATTGCGATGGGCCATATCGGCATGAAATATTCACTGGTCACCCGTGACCTGATCGCAGATTCCACGGAGTGCATGGCGATGGCGCATCAGTTTGATGCCCTGGTCATGATCCCGAACTGTGACAAGAACGTACCGGGACTGCTGATGGCGGCGGCCAGAATCAATGTGCCGACGATTTTCGTCAGCGGCGGCCCGATGCTTGCCGGTCATGTAAAAGGCAAGAAGACAAGCCTTTCCAGTATTTTCGAGGCAGTCGGTGCTTATGCAGCCGGCACCTATACAGAAGAGGATGTCCGTGAATTTGAGGAACACGGCTGTCCGACCTGCGGTTCCTGCTCAGGTATGTATACCGCCAACAGCATGAACTGCCTTACAGAGGCACTCGGCATGGGCCTTAAGGGCAACGGTACGATTCCGGCCGTATATTCCGACCGTATCAAACTGGCCAAGCATGCCGGCATGCAGGTCATGGAGCTGTGGAGAAGAGATATCAAACCGCGTGACATCATGACGAAGGAAGCATTTTACAATGCAATGACGGTTGATATGGCACTTGGCTGCTCAACCAACAGTATGCTGCATCTGCCGGCAATCGCACACGAAGCCGGCGTGGAGCTGAATCTTGAAATTGCCAATAAGCTCAGTGCAAGGACACCGAACCTGTGCCATCTGGCGCCGGCAGGCCACACCTACATTGAGGAGCTCAATGAGGCGGGCGGCGTTTACGCTGTCATGAACGAGCTGGATAAGAAGGGACTGCTGTCGACCGACGTCATGACCTGCACAGGCAAGACCATGGCGGAGAACATCGCCGGCTGTGTCAATAAGAATCCTGATGTCATCCGTCCGATCGACAATCCGTACAGCCCGAACGGCGGCATCGCGGTTCTCAAGGGCAACATTGCGCCGAACGGCAGCGTAGTCAAGAGATCTGCCGTTGTTCCGGAGATGATGGTGCACGAAGGACCGGCCAGAGTATTTGACTGTGAGGAAGATGCGATC
>OMWM01000008.1 GCA_900314775.1 uncultured Eubacteriales bacterium
CAGTTCTCAGGGTATATACCTGATAATCCTCGATAGCTCAATGGTAGAGCACTCGGCTGTTAACCGAGTTGTTGCAGGTTCGAGCCCCGCTCGGGGAGCTATAACGGCCCCATGGTCAAACGGTTAAGACACCGCCCTTTCACGGCGGTATTATGGGTTCAAATCCCGTTGGGGTCACTCGTTATTATCGTTTTTCAAAGTTATGCCGATGTGGCTCAATTGGCAGAGCAGCTGATTTGTAATCAGCAGGTTAACGGTTCGAGTCCGCTCATCGGCTCTTAGGACCTTTAGCTCAGTTGGTTAGAGCAACCGGCTCATAACCGGTCGGTCCTGGGTTCGAGTCCCCGAAGGTCCACTACCGCCGGAGCTTTAAAAATGATATAATATAGATGTTATGGCCCAGTGGCTCAGTTGGTTAGAGCGCCGCCCTGTCACGGCGGAGGTCAAGAGTTCAAGTCTCTTCTGGGTCGTTTATCTGGAATCTTAGCTCAGCTGGGAGAGCATCTGCCTTACAAGCAGAGGGTCACAGGTTCGAGCCCTGTAGGTTCCACTAGGATACTGATTAAGTATCTGCGATTGCCGGCGTGGCGGAACTGGCAGACGCACAGGACTTAAAATCCTGCGGACCTAATCGTTCGTACCGGTTCGATCCCGGTCGCCGGCATGAATCCAAATAAGTTAATAATATGTGCGTGTAGCTCAGGCTGGATAGAGCACTTGGCTACGGACCAAGGTGTCGGGGGTTCGAATCCTCTCACGCACGTTAAGCTTTTAAAACTGAGAGGTTTTAAGAGCTTTTTTTTTTACAATTCAGTAAAACAGGAGGCCAGATATGAACCGTCTGCAGGCAGCTGTCGGACATTTTAAGACAATAAAGGAGCACAGAAGAGTTGTAAGGCAGGAATGTTTCAAATTGGGACTGTATTACCAGGGGCTGACGCACGATCTGTCGAAATATTCACCGATCGAATTCAGGACGGGTGTGCTGTACTATCAGGGTGACAGGAGCCCGAATGCCGCCGAGTGGGAGGAAAAAGGATATTCGCTTGCCTGGCTGCATCACAAGGGACGAAATATGCACCACTTCGAATTCTGGCAGGACATTGCGCTTGACAAGTCGCAGGGGATAATCGGCAACAAGATGCCGCTTCGCTATGTGGCGGAGATGTACTGCGACAGACTGGCCGCGTGCAAGATTTACCAGAAAGACAAATACACGCAGTGGAGCCCCTGGAATTATTATTGTCAGTCGGCAAAGTATCTTACCATTCACCCGGATACGAGGCGGCTGCTTGAGAAGCTTCTTTATATGACCGGCAAATACGGCGAGGAGAAAACTTTCCGTTATCTGCGTTACCTTCTGAAAGTCAAGAAGTCATACTGAGACAGGAGACTGCCATGAAAGAAAAAACATTTCAGTATATTGTGCCATGTCATTTCGGAACAGAAAGTGTTCTGAAACGGGAAATATTGAATCTCGGATACGAGATCGACAGCGTGCAGGACGGCCGCGTCTTTTTCAGCGCGGATGAAAAAGCCATCGCCCGTGCAAATATTTTTCTGCGTACGGCGGAGCGCGTTCTGCTCTGCGTCGGCATTTTTCAGGCCCGCACCTTCGATGAGCTTTTCGAGGGTACGAAGGCGCTGCCGTGGGCGGATTACATACCGAAAAACGGACGTTTCTGGGTGAAGAAGGCGTCGACGAAGAACAGCCGCCTTTTCAGCTCTTCCGATATACAGTCCATTGTCAAGAAAGCGATTGTCAATAAGCTGCACGATGCCTACCATATCAGCTGGTTTGAGGAGAACAGCGACGATTATCCGCTGCGTGTTTTCATATTAAATGACGTGGTTACCATTGCCATCGATACGACCGGCGAATCGCTTCACAAAAGAGGATACCGCCGGCTGGCCGGTGCCGCGCCTCTGTCGGAGACGCTGGCCGCGGCGCTGATCATGCTGACACCGTGGCATGCAGACCGCATACTTGTCGACCCGTTCTGCGGCAGCGGAACGATTCCGATCGAGGCGGCGATGATCGGGGCCAATATCGCACCGGGCATGAACCGGAGCTTTACGGCGGAGAACTGGGGCAATATCATTCCGAAAAAGGACTGGTATGAAGCGGTGACCGAAGCCGATGATCTGATCCGCACGGATGTGGAGATGAATATTCAGGGCTACGATATTGACAATGATGTCATTCATGTCGCCATGAACAATGCGCGGGAAGCCGGTGTCGACCGGTACATCCATTTCCAGCAAAGGGATGTCCGGGATCTGCACAACCCGAAGAAATACGGCTTTATCATCACCAATCCTCCGTACGGCGAGCGCCTGGAGGACAAGGAGACGCTGCCGGCGCTGTACCGCCAGATCGGGGAATCCTACCGCGGACTTGACAGCTGGTCTATGTTTATCATAACCTCATATGAGGATGCACAGAAATATATCGGCCGCAAGGCGGACCGAAACCGCAAGATCTATAACGGCATGATCAAAACCTATTACTATCAGTATATGGGACCGAAGCCGCCGCGCAGAAGAAAGGAAAGAACGGAGAGTCAGAGATGAAGAAGATTATTTTTGCCACACAGAATAAAAACAAGCTGGTCGAAATCCGCCAGATTCTGGCTGATTTTGACGTGGAGATCATTTCGATGGCGGATGCCGGCATCGATATTGAGATCGACGAAAACGGAACAACCTTTGAGGAAAATGCGCTGATCAAGGCGGAGACAGTCGGGAAGGTTTCCCATGAGATTGTGCTGGCAGATGATTCCGGCCTTTCCATTGATTATCTGAACGGAGAGCCGGGTATCTATTCCGCCCGCTATATGGGACGTGACACATCGTATGACCAGAAGAATGCGAACCTGATCAGCCGTCTTGACGGCGTGCCGGACGAGAAGAGGACAGCCCGCTTTGTCTGCGCGGTTGCGGCTGCTTTTCCGGATGAGCCGTCACAGGTTGTGCGGGGCACCATAGAGGGTATCATCGCGCACAGACCGGCCGGCAGCAAGGGATTCGGCTACGATCCGATTTTCTATGTGCCGGAATACGGTATGACGACAGCGCAGATGACGCCGGAGATGAAGAACAGCATCAGCCACCGCGGCAAGGCACTGCGCCTGATCCGCCCGGTCATCGGTGCTTATCTGGAAAGGCACGGCGAGTCAGAGTGATGGCGGAGAAGAGACTTCTGATAATCAGCGATTCTCATGGCAGAAATGAGAATATCACGGAGGCGGTCAGACGGGAATGGCCTCTGCAGGGGACGATCCACCTGGGCGATTTTGAATGCAGTCTGCAGACGATTATGCAGATCTGCCCGGGCACGCTGGATATCGTGGCCGGCAACTGCGATCCGTTCAGCAAGGTGCCGCGCGAGAAGATCATCACGATCGGCAGATACAAGGCATTTCTTGTCCATGGGAGCGGCGGCTATGCCGTCAGCATGGACCGGCGCCGGCTGGCGGCGGCAGCGGCGGAGCATGGATGCCAGATCGCACTGTTCGGCCATATTCACCGGCCGGTGGATGAAGTGGTAGACGGGGTTCACGTGATCAATCCCGGCAGCATTTCGAATCCGCGGCAGAAAGGGTACCGCAGGTCCTACGGCATTATGACAGTGCGGGGCGACGGCAGCCTGGATTACAGCCAGAAATATCTGTAAGTGCCGACCCGTTTACAAAGGCGAAAATATTTGCAAGTTTTTCTTGACACGATGTGAATTCTGTTATAGAATAATTTATGCGCGTGAGACATTCAGCGTGAATGTCGGGGTGTGGCTCAGCTTGGCTAGAGCGCTTGATTTGGGATCAAGAGGTCGCAGGTTCGAATCCTGTCACCCCGATTGCTGTATAGCGCGATTTTATGAGCCTGTAGCTCAGCTGGATAGAGCAACGGCCTTCTAAGCCGTGTGTCAAGGGTTCGAATCCCTTCAGGCTCGTTTTCTCTATATATAGAGATATGGTGGGTATGGCGCAGTTGGCTAGCGCGCCAGATTGTGGCTCTGGAGGCCCAGGGTTCGAGTCCCTGTACCCACCCTTGTATGGATGCCGGTACTGTGCATACATGATGGGCTATCGCCAAGCGGTAAGGCACAGGACTTTGACTCCTGCATACGTCGGTTCGAATCCGACTAGCCCAGTTAGCGGCGGATTCGGCTGCAAAGTGAATATGGGATATTAGCTCAGTTGGTAGAGCACTAGACTTTTAATCTAGGTGTCCCGGGTTCGAACCCCGGATGTCTCATGGGAAGACAGGTTTCATCGAAACCTGTCTTTCATTTTATAATGAATATGCGGACATGGCGGAACAGGCAGACGCGGCAGACTTAGGATCTGCTGCCACAGGCGTGCGGGTTCGAATCCTGTTGTCCGCATTCTGAGAAGGGCTGTCCGGCTGTGCCGGGCAGTTTTTTTGGCGGTTATAACGTTATTTATTTAACAATAAAGAAACCCTTAATTTACAAAAATGCCCTATTTCTGCAGGCAAATGCTTTTCATATGCGTCATTTTGCCCTTAAATCTGAAAAAATGAGGCCGATTATAAATTAAAGTACAAAAAAACGTCTTAAAAAAATCGTTAAAGCATTTACTTATTTTAACAAGTGATGTACAATAAAACTAATGAAAGTTACTGAAACTTTTATTACAAGGTATTTTTTTAAGGAGGTACACCCAATGAAAGTTGGAATTATTGGTGCCGGAGCTATGGGTTCTGGCATCGCTCAGGCATTCGTAACAAAGGGAAATGAAGTTTATCTTACCGATATCAAGGAAGAGTTCGCTGCCAACGGTAAGAAGAGAATTGAGAAGAACCTCACAAAGCAGGTTGCTAAGGGCAAAATGTCTCAGGAAGACTGCGACAAGTACTTAGCTAACATCAAGACTGGTCTCAAGGACATCGCAGCTGACGCTGACCTGATCGTTGAGGCAGCTTTCGAGGATATGGGCGTTAAGAAGCAGACATTCGAAGAACTCGACAAGATCTGCAAGCCGGAGACAATCTTCGCTTCCAATACTTCTTCACTTTCTGTAACCGAGATCGGTTCTAAGATCAACAGACCGCTCATTGGTATGCATTTCTTCAATCCTGCACCTGTAATGAAGCTCGTTGAGGTTATTCCAGGACTTAACACACCTGATGAAATTACAGACAAGATCTGCGAGTTCGCTAAAGAAATCGGCAAAACTCCTGTAGTTGTTAAAGAGGGCGCTGGCTTCGTTGTTAACAGAATCCTTGTTCCGATGATCAACGAAGGTATCGGCATCTATGCTGAGGGCCTTGCATCTGCAGAAGGTATTGATACCGCTATGAAGCTCGGCTGCAACCATCCGATGGGACCTCTTGAATTAGGTGATATGGTCGGCCTTGATATCGTTCTCGCTGTAATGAATACTCTTTACACTGAGACCGGTGATCCGAAGTATCGTCCGCATCCGCTTCTTAAGAAGATGGTTCGTGGCGGCAGACTTGGCAGAAAGACAGGTATCGGCTTCTACGATTACAGAAAATAATCCAATAAGGATTTGATTCTGATCGATTATGACGTCCGCGGGTATGCAGTGCATGCCCGCGGATTTTTTCTGCTTTTTTATATACAGTTCTGCCTCTGCGGTCTATACAGGACAACATGTCTGGCGGCAGGGAAAAATGTGTTACACATGACTGCTGATTGTCGCGCATTCCGGGTAAAAATGCCGAAAATGCGGCATTTGCAAGGGCATCCTGATGTGCGCGGACGGCGCCGTTTCTATTGAAAAATCGCCATAAATTTGATAAGATTGAAATACCGTGAGGTTTGTACCTTTAAATACTTCAGTTTTCATCGGAGGTTTATTATGCAGCAAGGTAAAGAAGTAGAGGTATTGGACGAAATCGAAAAGATCAAGGTAAGGCTCAGCCGTAATATCAAGTATTACCGCAAGAGCATGAAAATATCACAGCAGGCATTTGCAGATATGTGCGGTCTTCACAGAACGTATATTTCCGATCTGGAGAATGCGAAGTGCAATCCGACGCTTGGCGTAATGGTTGTCGTCGCAAGAGCTCTCAACGTAGATCCGGAGAAGCTTATTTTCGAGAAGGCCGGCAAGTAATCGCATATCTGTATATATATCATAATAAAGGAACTGTTATCTGGCAGTCTGAAGGGAGTAATAACATGGTTAGAGCAGTAGTTGGAGCAAACTGGGGTGACGAAGGAAAGGGCAAGATCACAGACATGCTTGCCGAGAATTCCGACATCGTCGTACGTTTTCAGGGCGGCAGCAATGCCGGTCACACGATTATCAATGATTACGGCAAATTTGCCCTGCATCTTCTGCCATCCGGCGTTTTTCATGAGAACATCTATAATATCATCGGCAACGGTGTTGCACTGAACATTCCGTATCTGCTCAAAGAACTGAATGATGTTGTATCCAGAGGCGTAAAGCAGCCGCATCTTCTTGTTTCCGACCGTGCGCAGGTCATGATGCCGTATCACATTCTTCTCGATACCTATGAGGAGGAGAGACTGGCAGGCCATTCTTTCGGTTCGACACGGTCCGGTATTGCACCTTTCTATTCAGACAAATATGCCAAGATCGGTTTTCAGGTAAATGAACTTTTCGAGGACGAGGATGATCTCCGTGCCAAGGTGGAGAACGTCCTGGCCATCAAGAATACGCTGATTGTCAACCTGTATCACAAGGATCCGCTCGATCCGGATGAGGTCATGAAGGAACTGCACGAGTACAGAGATATGATCGAACCATATGTCTGCGATACATCGGCTTTCCTGCATGAGGCGATCAAGAACAACAAGACGATCCTTCTCGAGGGACAGCTCGGTTCCCTGAAGGACCCGGATTTCGGTATCTATCCGATGGTAACCTCTTCACCGACAGTTGCTTCCTATGGAGCAATCGGCGCCGGCATCCCGGGCTATGAGATCAAGGATGTCATTGCGGTTACGAAAGCATATTCCAGCGCAGTCGGCGCCGGAGAATTCGTTTCCGAGATCTTCGGTGAGGAAGCAGATGAGCTTCGCCGCCGCGGCGGTGACGCCGGTGAGTTCGGTGCCACGACGGGACGCCCGAGAAGAATGGGCTGGTTCGATGCTGTGGCAACGCGTTACGGATGCCGCGTACAGGGCGCGACAGAGGCGGCGCTGACCGTTCTCGACGTCCTCGGCTATCTCGACGAGCTGAAGGTCTGCGTCGGCTACGAGATCGACGGCAAGGTAACCCGCGATTTCCCTGTAACCCGTCTGCTGAAGAAGGCAAAACCGGTTTACAAGACACTGCCGGGCTGGAAGAGCGAGATCCGCGGCATCACCCGCTACGAGGATCTGCCTGTTGAGTGCCGTGATTACATCGATTTCATTGAGAAGGAGATCGAAGTGCCGATCACAATGGTTTCCAACGGCCCGAAGAGAAATGAGATTATCCGCAGAAGATAATAATACGTATTGAATATAACAGAGAACAGGAACCTGTCCGGATATAAAACTTCCGGCAGGTTCTTTTCATGTATTGAAGCAGGTCATTATTAATGGTAAAATATTATGAATAATGGGCTTTTTCATAAGGAGTAAAGTGTCTTGAAAGAGAAAATTCGTTTACTGTCAAAAGGGAAACTGGATTATGTATTGCCGGAGCTTGAACTTTCTGAGAGTGAACTGGAACTGGAGGTTGAAGCGGGCAGAAAGCTGAGCGGGGCTTTTGAAATCCGCAGTCTCAACGGCATTGCGATACGCGCGATGATTTTTTCGTCGAGCAAATGGATGAAGTGTCTGACCTCATCGATCGTGGATACGCTGCAGGGCAGCATTCAGTACGAGTTTGACTCGGCCGCGTACGCGGCGGGCGACTACTGCGAAGGTGAGTTTATCATCGTGACGAACGGAGATCAGATCACGGTTCCGTATCGGGTTCATATCTGCGCGCCGTTCTGTGTCACATCGGCGGGGCGGATCAATGATCTCGACCGTTTTGCCGATCTTGCACGCGATAACTGGAGCGAGGCGCTTGCTGTCTTTACCGGTTCCGATTTCAAACGTGTTTTTCTTTCACAGAAGCGCTATGCATGGATTTACGATTCGCTGGTGGCGGACAATGACCCGGCTGTTGCCATGGAGGAATTCCTCTGCACCGTCAAGCGCAAGAGCCCGCCGGCCATTACGGTGAGCCAGGATATGCTCGAATTTGACGGCATCAAAGGCCCGGTTTCGGGTACGCTCCTTGTGCAGAAGACGGAGTGGGGCTATATCCGCATCAATATCCGGACCGAGGGCGATTTCATTCATGTATTCCGGAAGACGGTGACAGACGAGGATTTTCTCGGCAGCTATTATCGCCTTGAATACGAGATCACGCCGACCTCGTCCGGCATCACCAACGGCAGCATCATTCTGGAGACGATGAACCAGACCTTCGAGATTCCGGTTGCCTATTCGCTCTACCGGAAGCGCCGTGACGAAGATGTGCGGCGGCGTGTTCTGCTGAGTTCCTGGCATGACCTGGGCCGCAGCTATGCGGACTACGTGATCGGCAGCATCGATCTGAAGACGATGCTCAGCAATGCGCGGGAGGACCTGGACGGTATTCTGAATAATACCAAAAACAGAATCTATCGTGTCGTGGAGGCGCATGTCCTTTACCTGGAGGGCAAGAGCGGCGAGGCGAAGGAAGTCATCGATGCCATCAACGGGCAGGAGCTTCGCTATGTTTCGGCGGTATATTACGGATACTATCTGTACGTGAATTCGCTGATCCGTGCCGATGAGCACTATACGCTTTTTATCCGGGATACGATCGATTACAGCATGCGCGGGCAGTATGCGGACAGCTGGGAACTGGCCGTCATCATGGCGCGGCTGCGGGGATTCCGCGGCAGCCGGGCGGAGCAGACCTATAAGAATTTCAAGGATGTCTACAATCGCCGCGAGACAGCGCCTGGTGCTGTTTTCTATGCCTATGCGGTGAATCTGATCAATGAGGATCCGTCGCTTGTCCATGAGATTGATGATTTTGAGGTCAGCGTGCTGATCTGGGGCACCCGCAATAAGGCTTTCAGCAATGATGCGGTGTACCAGTTTGCGGATCTGATCGAGCACATGCGCGAATACAGTGCGGGCTGTGCCTACGCCATGGGACAGCTTTGTCCGGAGTATCAGACGAAGCCGATTCTGGCGGCTTACCTGCATATGCTGATTCTGGGCGGCCATACGGGCAGGAAGTACCGCAGGTGGTATCTGCTCGGCATTGAGTCGGAGCTGAAGCTTCCGCTGCTGTATGAGAGCTATATCGATACGCTCGATCTGCGGGAGGAGAACGAGATCCCGGCAGCGGTGCTTGTCTATTTTCAGTATGACAATCACCTGGATGACAGGAAGAAGGCGTTCCTGTACAGCTATATCGTCCGCCATTACACGGATGACGACAGTCTGATGCGCAATTACGACGATATCATTAAGACCTATACATTTGAGAAACTCAGAACCGGGCAGATCAACAGCGATCTGGCGGTCCTTTATGGAAAATATCTGACCAGGGAGAATCTGTCGCCGCACATGGCGCCGCATATGATGCACGTGATTTTCAAGCAGAAGATCACGTTTGACAAGCCGGCGCAGTACATCACGAAGGTGATGGTCGAGTACTCCGAGGTCGACTCGGCAGCGGTTTATCCGGTAGAGGACGGGGAAGCGTACGTTGACATCTACCTGGATGACTACCTGATTATTTTCCTGGATGCTGCCGGGAACAAGTATATGTCCTCGGTTTCCTATACAATGCAGAAGCTGTTTGACAACAGCCGGTATATCCGTTACTGCTACGAGCAG
Source organism: uncultured Eubacteriales bacterium (assembly GCA_900314775.1). Classification (GTDB taxonomy): domain Bacteria; phylum Bacillota; class Clostridia; order Lachnospirales; family Lachnospiraceae; genus UBA2912. The sequence goes on from OMWM01000008.1 coordinate 9,839, forward strand.
TGCCCGAACGACGAGATGATTCTTCTCGGCAGAAGCGAGCGGGCGCTAAAATATCAGATGATGGATGACGATTCGATCGGTGTCTACAAGCGTACGCTCGGACTGAAAAATGTCAGTGCCGGCTACCGCCGCACGATCCTCAAGAATCTGATCGACTACTATTATGACAGCTATGAAGGAGAGACGCTGGAGAAATATCTCCTGCGTATCGATATCGATATGCTCGACGGGACCGACCGCAGCAGCATTATCGAATATTATATTCAGAGAAGCCTCTACGACAAAGCATACGAGGCCATCCGGAAATACGGCTATGACGGCATTCCGGTGCGGCGTATTCTGCGCCTCGCCTCCCGGATCATCCGCGACCGGGACTTCGAGGAGGATGCGCTGCTGATTGAGCTTTCCTATGAAGCTTTTTCCAAAGGCAAGTATGACGAGGTCGTCCTGAATTATCTGATCCGATATTATTCGGGTCCGGTGGAGAATCTGTTCCGCATCTGGAAAGCGTCGAAGGAATTTGAGATCTCCACAGCGGAGATTGAAGAGAAACTGCTCTGCGAGATGCTTTTTACCGAGAAGATGGTAGAGCAGAGCGGACAGGTGTTTGCGTCGTATTACGACAGTGAGCGCAGCAATTCGATGATTGTGCGGGCGTATCTTGCTTTTTATGCCTACAGGATGCTGTGCGATGAGAACATGGAAGGCAGTCCGCAGGTTCTGCAGATCATGGAGATTGAGCAGGATCAGCTCGAAAATGCAGGCGACGTCGTGAATCTGGCGGTGCTCCGGTATTATGCGTCGGGACATCAGCCGGAGAAGGCATTTTACGGCAAGCTCTGTGCGCGGGCAGCGGAATTTGTGAGCCGCGGCATTGTGCTGCCGTTCTTTACCGCCTATGAGAATCACACGACGGTGCCGGCGGAGCTGGTTGATCTGACCTATGTCACCTACATCGCGCATCCCGGCTGTACGGCGGATATTGCCTTTCAGGTCGGTGAGGGAGAAGACGCGCAGGAGCGCGAGGTGCCGATGCGCAGAATCACCGGCAATATTTTCGTATATACCTTCCGTCTGTATGACAAGGAGAAGATCCGCTGCCGGATTCTGGAAATCCATGACGGACAGAAGACGGCGGTGCATGAAGAGACGGTCAGGGCCGCCAGACATGGCAGCCGCAGCGGCGGCAGCGGCTTCGAGAAGATCAGCCGCATGCAGCATCTGCTCGCTGCCGGGGATGACCAGAAGCTGGACGAAGCCCTGATGGAATATGATCGTTTTGATGAGCAGACAGATGGATGTTTTGAACTAATATAGGAGAAGTCCGGAAGATGGATGAACACAAACTGATAGTTGGCATGGATCTGGGCAATGAACTGACCCGGATATGCTATTCAGACGAAGAGAATATCTCTTCGATGACGGCAGCGGAGGACAGCAGTCTGACGATACCGTCTCTTCTCTGGCGCGGCAGCGGGACCGGCTGGCTGGCAGGCACAGAGGCCGAACAGGCCGCGCAGAACGGAGAAGGTGAACGCATCACGTCTTTCCTGAACGGAGATCCTCAGGAGACTGTTTACCAGACAGAGGGGGAGACGCTCAGAAGGGCGGATCTGGCAGAGATTTTCATACGCCAGACGCTCTCCTGGCTGGAATCACGTGTGGAAAACGGTCACGTACAGTATGTCACGGTGACGCTGCCGGAGATCGTGTCGGGTACGGTACAGGCACTGCGGCAGATCGGCGATGCACTTGGCTTTGCAAACGGCAGTTTTGCCGTCCTGAGCCACGAGCGCAGTTTTGCCATACAGGCGCTTACGCAGCCGCGCGATGTCTGGATGCACGGTACGGGACTGTTTGAGTATGGAGACAGCGGTCTGATCTACCGCGAGATGCGTGTGGAGTGGAGCAGAAAACCGCTGTCGGTACAGGTTACCGATCCGGTTGAATACGGCGTCGTTCAGGAAGAAGAGGACGCCGATGCGCGGGATCGTACTTTTGCCGATATCGTGGAGAAGATCGCGGCGCCCGGGAAAATTTCTTCTTTTTTCCTGTTCGGCAGGAATTTTGAGGAAGCCGTTCACAACAACGAGATGCATCTTTCCCTGCAGAAGCTGGGAGCAGGCCGCAGGCGCGTATTTATCGGTGATAATCTGTATGCGCGGGGCGCGTTCTGCAGCAGTCTTTTTCTGCGGGATCCCGGCAGGCGGCCGGAGGTCCTGATCCGCGACAGCGATATGACGGAGCAGGAGATCTGCGTGCGCACATTGCACCGGGGAACGCTGCACAATACGGTTCTTGTGCCGGCGGGCACCGCATGGTATGAAGACACCGGGCAGCATGAGATTATTGCCGGCAGCGGCGATCGCCTGGTTCTGCTCGTGCGGGACCCGAAGAGCAGCCGGCAGCGGCAGGTTATCCTGCAGCTGGACGGGATACCGGTCAGACCGGAGCGGACGACGAGGCTGACTGTGCGGATGCGCTGCAGTGCCCCGGGACAGTGCAGCGTGACGGCTTCTGATGAAGGATTCGGTGAGCTGTACGCCTCTTCCGGGAAGACATGGAGTGTGGACATCGATATGACAGCCCAGCCGGATGAAAATGAACAGCCGGCCGGCGATATCGCCATCGAGTGCATGAAAACCGCAGAAAATGCGGTATTTGCGATGCCGGTATCCGGGATCCGTCTGCATACGCCGGAAGAGCTGTGCTGGTATATTTATCACAACACGTTTGCGATCACACCGGATATCATCGGGGATGATTTTTATGACTGGCTGGATAAGATAACGGGCAGCCAGGAGATGACAAATGCCATCCGCGCCTATCGGCAGGCGGATCGGCCTTTTGAGGATATTATCCGGCTGATACTGCGCTCCGTCGATTATCTGACGGCGGCGGAGATCGCCGAAGTCATGGACAGGCTGGCGCAGGCCGGGAAGAGCAACAAAGCCGAGCTTGCCAGGCTGGCCGCGGATAATTACTGCCGGTCAGGCCTCTATATGGCGGCACTGCGCTGCTACCAGAGCCTTCTGTGCAAACTGGACGGCGAATTCGATCCGCTGACATCGCGCAGTATGAAGGCGGCAGTATGGCATAATGCCGGCGTCGCTTTCCTGAAGCTGCATAACACGAAGAGTGCGGTGCAGTGCATGGCGGCATCTTATGACCTGGACCCGGACAGCCGCATGCTGCAGGATTACCTGCAGGTGCTGTACCTTGACGGCGACCAGGAGAAGATTGAGGAGATCGCCGGCGAGAACGCGATGTCGGATGAACAGGTGGGCGAGATCCTGAAGCCGCTTGTCTCGGCAGCGGGCGCCTACCGCGATTCACAGCGTTTCAAGGCACTGGACAGCGGGCTGAAGCTGAAATATAATTCAATGGATGAATACCGCGCATTCTGCCAGGAGTACCTGGACGAGCAGAAAACGCGTTATACAATAAGTTAAATAAAGGAGTAAAACGTGATGGAAATGAGTAAGACATACGATCCGCAGGAGATAGAGGATCGTATTTACGATAACTGGGTGAAGAACAATTATTTCCATGCCGAAGTCAATCGGGATAAGAAACCGTTCACTATCGTCATGCCGCCTCCGAATATCACCGGACAGCTGCATATGGGACATGCGCTCGACAATACGATGCAGGATATCCTGATCCGCTACAAGAGAATGCAGGGATATGAAGCACTCTGGCAGCCGGGCACGGACCACGCGAGCATCGCGACAGAGGTCAAGATCATCAAGCAGCTCAAGGAAGAAGGCCTGACCAAGGAAGACCTCGGCAGAGAGAAGTTCCTCGAGCGCGCATGGCAGTGGCGTGAGGAATACGGTTCCCGGATTATCAAACAGCTCAAGAAGATGGGCTCTTCCGCTGACTGGGAGCGCGAACGTTTTACTCTTGATGAGGGCTGTTCCAAGGCGGTGCAGGAGGTTTTCCTGCGCCTGCACAAGAAGGGCTATATTTACAGAGGCTCCCGCATCATCAACTGGTGTCCGAAATGTCAGACCACTATTTCCGATGCGGAGGTCGAGCATGTCGATCAGGCAGGCCATTTCTGGCATATCCGCTATCCGATCGACGGTGAAGAGGGAAAATATATTGAGATCGCGACGACACGTCCGGAGACCATGCTCGGCGATACCGCCATTGCGGTGCATCCGGATGACGAGCGCTACACGGATCTGGTCGGCAAATACTGCATCCTTCCGCTGGTCGGCAGAAAGATTCCGATTATCGCCGATGCCTATGTAGACAGAGAGTTCGGCACCGGTGCCGTGAAGATCACGCCGGCACATGACCCGAACGATTTCGAGGTCGGCAGGAGAAATAACCTCGAAGAGATCAACATCATGAACGATGATGCGACGATCAACGAAAAGGGCGGCAAATACGCCGGCATGGACCGCTACGAGGCCCGTGATGCGATGGTTAAGGACCTTGAGGAGCAGGGCTACCTTGTCGGCATCGAGGACATCACGCACAGCGTCGGCACGCACGATCGCTGCGGTACGACGGTTGAGCCGCTCGTTAAGCCGCAGTGGTTTGTCCGCATGGACGAACTCGCCAAACCGGCGATTGAGGCGATCCACAACGGCAGCCTCCGTTTCGTGCCGGAGCGCTACAATAAGACCTATCTCAACTGGCTCGAGAACATCCATGACTGGTGCATTTCCCGTCAGCTCTGGTGGGGCCACCGGATTCCGGCTTACTACTGTGATGACTGCGGCGAGATTGTCGTAGACAGACAGATGCCGAAGGTCTGCCCGAAGTGCGGCGGAACGCATTTCACGCAGGACCCGGATACGCTGGATACCTGGTTCTCATCGGCGCTGTGGCCGTTCTCCACGCTGGGATGGCCGGATCATACGCCGGAGCTTGATTATTTCTACCCGACAGATGTTCTGGTAACCGGCTATGACATCATTTTCTTCTGGGTTGTCCGCATGGTATTTTCCGGACTGGAGAACATGGGCGATGTACCGTTCCACACGGTTCTGATTCACGGACTTGTCCGCGACGAGCAGGGACGCAAGATGAGCAAATCGCTCGGCAACGGTGTTGACCCGCTGAAGGTCATTGACAAGTACGGCGCTGACGCACTGCGTCTCACGCTGATTACCGGCAACGCACCGGGCAACGATATGCGCTATTCCGACAAGAAGGTAGAGGCGAGCCGGAATTTTGCCAACAAGGTATGGAACGCATCCCGTTTCATTCTCATGAACATGGATCAGGCGCGTGAGAAGGGTATCAGCTGGGACGATGTACAGCTTTCCGAGCTGACGCAGGCTGATAAATGGATCCTCTCCAAGGTGAACCACGTGACGGCGGAGATGACGGAAAATCTCGACAAATTCGAGCTCGGCATCGCCGTACAGAAGGTCTATGATTTTATCTGGGACGAGTTCTGCGACTGGTATATCGAGATGGTGAAACCGCGTCTGTACAATGATGAGGATCAGACGAAGAGAGCGGCCCTCTGGACGCTGCAGACGGTTCTGATTCAGGCTGTCAAGCTGCTTCATCCGTATATGCCGTTTATCACGGAAGAGATTTTCCAGCATGTACAGAGCAAAGAAGAGACGATCATGCTGTCGGCATGGCCGGTCTATAAAGAGGAGTGGAATTTCGAAGAGGATGAGCGCGCCGTTGAGTATATCAAAGACGCTGTGCGCGGCATCCGTACTATCCGCAAGGACATGAATGTACCGCTGAGCAAAAAGACAAAGGTATATGTCGTTTCCGGGGATGAAAAGGTGCGCGATATTTTCACGCAGAGCCGTGTTTTCTTCGAGACACTCGGACATGCCAATGACGTGACCGTGCAGACAGATAAAACAGGCATCGCCGATGATGCGGTTTCCGTGGTCATTCAGGGCGCGGAGCTTTACATTCCGCTCGATGAGCTGGTCGATATCAGCAAGGAGATCGAGCGTCTCGGCAAAGAGCGCGAGAAGACAGCCGCCGAGATCAAACGTGCGCAGGGCATGCTTGCCAATAAGAATTTCGTCGCCAAGGCACCGGAGGCCAAGGTGCAGGCGGAACGCGACAAGCTGGACAAATACACACAGCTTCTTTCACAGCTGGACAGCCGGATTGATTCGCTGAGAAACCGCTGATCGGGGGAGAAGCAGAAATTGACATACAGTGAGGCAGAGGAATATATTAACAATATTCCCCGTTTTACGAAGGAAAAATCCGAGGGCAATCTGCGCAGGATTCTCCGGCATTTCGGAAATCCGCAGAATACCTTCCGGTACATTCATGTGGCCGGCACCAACGGCAAGGGCTCTGTCTGCGCCTATCTTGACAGTGCACTGCGCTTAGCCGGCCGCAGAACCGGCCTGTTTACCTCGCCGCATCTCGTGACGACGGCGGAGCGGATGAAGGTCGGCGGCGAAGATATTTCCGAGGAAGAATTCACGGAGATCTTCGAAGAACTGAAACAACTGATTGATGGAGGGATGGGCGTTTATGCCCATCCTACCTATTTTGAATGGCTGTATATCATGGCCATGATCTGGTTTTCCAGAAAGAATATCGAATACGGCGTTGTGGAGACCGGCCTCGGCGGCCGGCTGGACGCAACGAATATCATAGAAAACCCCGCGGTCACGGTGATCACGTCGATCAGCTATGATCACATGGAGATTCTCGGGGATACCATTGAGATGATTGCCGGTGAGAAAGCCGGTATTATCAAAGCCGGTGTGCCGCTGATCTGCGACGGCAGCAGTCCGGAGGCAGAGAAGGTTCTGACAGAGCGGGCGCGCGGACTCGGGGCGCCGGTGACGGTGATTCATCCGGAGGATCTCGAGATACTGAGCGCGCCGGGAGAGCCGCTGCGGTACAGGCTGCACAGCGGAGGCGAAGCCGGGCAGGCGGCAGAAAAAACCGCAGGCACCGGAGAAGCGGCGCCGAGATCCGCAGGCACCGGAGAAGCGGCGCCGAAATCCGCAGGCACCGGAGAAGCGGCGCCGGAGGATCCGGTGATTGAAGCCGGTTCACGTGCGGTTTACCAGGCGATGAACAGCAGCCTTGCCTATACGGCATTCAGACAGCTTGGCCGCGCTGATGCGCAGCTTGCCGGGCAGACGGATGCGCAGATATCCTCTGCGTTCTGCGCGGTGCGGTGGCCGGCCAGATTTGAGGAGATCGCACCGGATATTTACGTGGACGGTGCGCACAATACAGGCGGCATGGAGATGCTGGCCGCCACGATGAAGACGGCACTGGCAGGCCGCAGCATTGTGCTGGTGTTTGCCGTGGCCAACGATAAGGATTACACGGACATGATCCGCATTCTCTGCGGTGCTAGCGGCATCTGCCGCGTGGTTGTCACGCAGCTCGAATCGGTGCGCCGCACGGATCTGAGAACAGAAGCGGAATTATTTGAAAAATATGGTGATTTTCATCCGGCCATGATATATGATATAGAAAGTGCAGTAAAAGAAGGCATCAGACTGGCCGGAGAAACGGGCAGTGTGCTGCTGTGTACGGGTTCGCTGTACCTGGCAGGCAGCATACTGAGAATTACCGGGGTGAGAGATAAATGATCAATTTTGAAGAAGAATTAAAGAAATTCAAGCCGAGCCTGGAAATCGATCAGGCTGAGGAATCTATATTTAAGAACGATCTCCGTGATGTCACCGATATCATGGAGGATATGATCAAGGAACTGAAGTCCAGCGACCTGAATAAACATTTCTAGGAGGCAGAACCGTATGAATTGCCCAAGATGCAATATGCCGATGGATAATGTCTATATCTGTCCGCACTGCGGCTATGAGGATTCGGCAGCCAGGAAAGTGATATTCTCGTCCAACTGGCATTACAACCAGGGACTGTCCAAGGCGAAGGTCCGCGACCTTTCCGGTGCGATCACGTCGCTGACGCAGGCTCTGAAATACAACAAGAAGAATATGGATGCCCGGAATCTGCTCGGGCTGATCTATTATCATATCGGGGAGATTGTCCCGGCGCTGAGCCAGTGGGTCATCAGCGTCCATTTTCAGCCGAACAGCAATCCGGCGGCGAGGTATATCAAGTCCATTCAGGATGACCCGCAGCAGCTGCGGGATGCGGACAGGCTGATCAAGCAGTACAACAAGTCACTGGAGGAGATTGAGGAGGGCAATGTCGATTTTGCCATCAACCGGCTCAAGAAGGTCGTCAATCTGAATCCGAACTACGTGAAGGCCTATCAGCTCCTGGCCCTGCTTTATATGGAGCGGGAGCAGTACAATGCGGCGCATAAGGTCATCATGCGCGCGATCAAGGTAGACCGCAACAACATTACTTCTCTGAATTATCTGAAGGAGATCAATACAAAACGCGGCAAGGCGCCGATTACGACGGAGGACCGGGATTTCCGCATAGCGGATCCGAACCCGATCGTCATTCAGGGCGGCCGCAAGGAGGACTACCGCGAGAATACAAACGGCTTCTCCTCTTATATCAATGTTATCATCGGCATCGTGATCGGTGCAGCGGCGCTGCTTCTGCTTGTTGTGCCGACGATTACGAGAACGCAGACGGCCAAATACAATCAGCAGATTGTGGAATACAGCGCGCAGATTTCAGAGCGCAATTCGCAGATCGACGATCTGAATACGCAGGTCGATGATCTGACACAGCAGCTCAAGAAATACACGGGCAGCGGCTCCGAGGAGTCGTCTTCTACTGACTCGGCGGCGCGCGACCAGCTGATGACAGCGCTGAAGAGCTATCTGGCCGGCGATCTGTACGAAGCCGGCACAAAGCTGGCAGAGGTGGACCCTGACAGCCTCAGCAATGAGGACGACAAGGATATCTACGAGATTATCCGCAGCGAGACCGCGGATACGGTCATCGATTCGCTGTTTGATACGGCTTACAGCTATTATGACGAGGGCGATTATTCGAAGTCGGTCGAAGCATTTGTCAAAGCGCTTCGTATTTCGCCGTCTTCGACGGGCAGCATGTATTACCTGGCACGTTCCTATCAGAAGCTGGGTGATTATACCAATGCGTCCAAATATTTCTCGATGATTGTCAATAACTATCCGGATTCGCAGTATTATTCGGATGCGAAAACATACCTCAGCGAGGTGCAGAAGTCGGATGGCTCATCGGATACGTCGGAGACTTCCGAGTCCGACAGCACATCGGAGAGTGATAGTTCTGACAGTACGGACAGTACGTCCGGCACGGGCAGCACGTCCGGTACAGACAGCACATCCGGCACGGGCAGCGCATACGGCACGGACAGCACGTCCGGATCCGGCAGCACGTCCGACAATACAGGATCAGATAACAGCGATTACGGAGAATGATTTCCGCAGGCGCTGATTTGAAAGGAGCAGCTATGTCTAAATATTTCGGAACGGATGGTTTTCGCGGTGAGGCCAACAAGAGCCTGACTGTCGATCACGCATTCAAGATCGGAAAATATCTCGGCTGGTATTACGGCAGAAATCATAAAGCCAGAATCGTCATCGGCAAGGACACAAGGCGTTCGAGCTACATGTTCGAATATGCACTGTGCGCCGGCCTCACATCGACCGGAGCAGATGCCTACCTGATGCACGTGACGACGACGCCGAGCATTTCCTATATTACGAGGACAGATGATTTCGACTGCGGCATCATGATCACCGCCAGCCACAATCCGTACTATGACAACGGCATCAAGCTGATGAACAGCTTCGGCGAGAAGATGGAAGAGAACGTGATCGACCTTCTGGAGGAATATCTGGATTCCGACCGTGTTCTGCCGTTTGCCGAGCGCGAAAATATCGGCCGGACCGTGGATTATGCAGCGGGCCGAAACCGCTACATCGGCCACCTCATTTCTCTGGCGACGAGGTCGTACAAGGGAATCCGGGTCGGCCTCGACTGCGCCAACGGCGCGACATGGCAGATGGCCAAGAACATTTTTGATACGCTCGGTGCGGATACCTATGTGACGGCCAACATGCCGGACGGTCTGAACATCAACGTCGACTGCGGCTCGACCCATCTGGATAATCTCAAGAAATTCGTGCTGCAGAATCACCTCGATGTCGGCTTTGCCTTCGACGGCGACGCGGACCGCTGCCTGGCGGTGGACGAGCAGGGCAATGAGATCAACGGCGACAAGATCATGTATATCTGCGCCAAATATATGAAGGATACCGGTATTTTCGGCAAATCCAAGGTTGTCACGACGGTGATGTCCAACATCGGTCTGTACAAGGCGCTCGACAAGATCGGCATCGGATATGAGAAGACAGCCGTAGGCGATAAATATGTCGCAGAAAACATGCGGCAGAACGGCCATCTGATCGGCGGCGAACAGTCGGGCCACATCATTTTCGGACGTCTCTCCAGCACGGGAGACGGCCTCCTGACGGCGATCAAGGTCATGGAGGTAATCACGGAGGATCATCAGCCGCTTTCTGTTCTGGCGGCGCCGGTGACCATTTATCCGCAGGTCCTGAAAAATGTTGTCGTGACCGACAAGGACGAGACGATGAACAGCCCGGCGGTGCAGGCAGCCGTCAGCAAAGCAGAGGAAGAACTCGGCGATACCGGCCGTGTCCTTCTGCGCAAGAGCGGCACCGAGCCGCTGCTGCGTGTCATGGCGGAAGCGGAGACCTATGAGGAATGCGAGAAATATGTCGATATGATTATCGACAGCATGCGCCAGGACGGCAAACTGATCAAGGAGCAGTAAGATGTATACGATAGAAGATCTTTTTGACACCTCGAAGACGATCGCGGCGGATCTCTTCAAAGGAAAGAAATATCCATGGGAGGTGCTGGCGGACATCAAGGATTTCATCCTGCAGCTGGGACCGACACTGCCGGCGGACGAATTTTACAGCCCGAAGGAAAATATCTGGATCGCCAAAGATGCGGAGGTTTTTGATTCCGCTTATATAGGTGCGCCGTGCATCATTGATCACGGTGCGCATATCCGCCACTGTGCTTTCATCCGTGAGAGCGCCATTGTCGGCAAGGAGACCGTCGTCGGCAATTCCGTTGAGCTCAAGAACGTGGTTCTGTTCGATCATGTCGAGACGCCGCATTACAATTATGTCGGTGATTCGATCCTCGGATACCACGCGCATATGGGAGCCGGCTCCATCACGTCCAATGTCAAGGCGGACCGCGCCAATGTCATCATCAAGGGCGATGAACTGATCCCGACCGGACGGAAGAAGGTCGGCGCCATGCTGGGCGACTGGGCGGAGATCGGCTGCAACACGGTGCTCAATCCGGGCACGGTGGTCGGCCGCCATACGAATATCTATCCGGTTTCATGCGTGCGCGGCGTGATTCCGGCTGGCAGCATCTACAAAGATGCAGAGCATATCGTCCTGAAAAAGGATGAATAAAGCAGACAGAAAGCAGAAGGGAGGACCCGGATGGATCCTCCCTTTTATTATTCCGGCACAGCCGGCTATTAGCCTTGGCATCGCCGGCTTTTTATTTTTGGAGCCGTCAGGCGGCTTTTAAGCCCCGGCATCGCCGGTGATCTGCCGGCATACGCCGTCCAGTACAGCAAAATAATCTGCAAAGGTTTTGCGGCAGCAGTCCGGGTCGTCAATGACAATGCCAGGTGACCGAAGACCTGTCAGTGCAAAGGCCATGGCCACGCGGTGGTCGTGATAGGTCTGCACAAGCGCCGGCTGCGGCTGCCCCGGCCAGATGGTGATCTCATCGCTTCCCGCCTGCGTGCGGATGCCCATGCGGCCGAGTTCCTGCGTGATCGCCGCCATGCGGTCACATTCCTGCCCGCGGATATGGCCGATGCCGCGGATGGTCACCGGTGCGTCGGCATACGGCGCGATCGCGGCGAGCGTCAGCGCCTGGTCCGAGAAAGCATGCATATCGATATCGATGCCGTGCAGCCTGCCGGCTACCGGGCCGGTCAGCCGGATGCCCTCCGGCGTATCCTTCATAGAGCAGCCCATCTGCACCAGCACGTCCAGAAAGCGGATATCGCCCTGCAGGCTGTCCGGGTGCACGCCCTGCACCGTAACCGACTCCCCGGAAATGGCAGCCAGCCCGTAGAAATAGGCAGCGGCCGAAACATCCGGTTCGATCTCGTATTCTTCGCGGCATTTGTAGGCGGCGCTGCCCGGAATGTGATAGGTCCGGCCCGTATTCGTCACGTCGGCGCCGAATGCCTGCATCATCGCCATGGTCATGGAAGTGTAGGCAAGACCGTGCGTGCCGGCCGCATGTACGTCAAAATCGTGATCCGTCAGCACGCCTGCCATCAGCAGAGCAGAGAGAAACTGGCTGCTCTGGTCGATGTTGACGGTCACCCCGGATGCGGTGATCCGTCCGCCGTGAATGGTAAAAGGAAAATGTCCCGGTTCGCCTTCCGGTGTGATGCCGCAGCCAAGTCCTGTCAGCGCGTCCAGAAGCGCGGCCATCGGGCGATGGCGCATCTGTTCGGAAGAGTCGAGGTGCCATGTCCCCTGTGAAAAGGCCAGCATCGCGGTCAGAAAACGGGCGGCGGTGCCTGCGCTGCCGACGTTGATTGACGCCTCCTCCTTCGGGATGCGGCCGGCCTCACCGCGCACCAGAACTGTCTGCGCGCGGCGGTCATCCTCGACGGAAAAACCAAGATCCTTCAGACACTGCATGAAGTGCTGTGCGTCGCTGCTGAACTGTGCGCCGCGCAGGAGGGTCGTACCGTCGGCAAGGGCGGCGATCATGAGCGCCCGGTTCGTAATGCTCTTGGACCCCGGCACGCGGACAGACAGCGGGATCTGCCGGAAACGGCCGCTGAAAACGGGTTTGACTGCATAGGTATCCATCATTTCCTCCTTGAAGCTTTTTCCAAAGTTTACCACATATCCGCCGGACAGAAAAGATCGGATTGCCACACGGGGACAAGACGTGTATAATAAATGCCAATGTGTTATTAAGGAAATGGAGAAATTATGGGTACACTGGAATTGATTCTTCTGTCTGTCGGACTGGCGATGGACGCTTTCGCGGTTTCTGTCTGCAAGGGACTTGCTCTGCAGAAGATCCGTATTAAACATATGCTGATCTGCGGCGCCTGGTTCGGCGGCTTTCAGGCACTGATGCCGCTTCTGGGCTGGCTTCTCGGCAGCCGCTTCAGCCGGTATATCGAGAAATTCGATCACTGGATCGCGTTTATTCTGCTGGCCCTGATCGGTGCCAACATGATCCGTGAGGCGGTTTCCGGGAAAGAAGAGGATGTCGACAGCTCACTGAAATTCGGGGAGATGTTCCTGATGGCGGTGGCGACGAGCATCGATGCGCTGGCGGTCGGCGTGTCCTTTGCTTTTCTGAATGTCAGCATTGTGCCGGCCGTAACCTGCATCGGTGTGATCACGTTCGTCATCTCGGCGATCGGCGTGAAGATCGGCAGCATTTTCGGCGCACGGTACAAGGCAAGAGCGGAGATCGCCGGCGGCGTTATTCTGATTATCATCGGCCTGCGTATTCTGCTGCAGCATTTCGGCATTCTTGCCTGAGGCAGTGCATGAAGAAGGAGCTTCGGTTTATCTGGTGAAACCGAAGCTCCTTCTTTTTACTGTTTGTAAACTTTTCGCAGAGAAAAGCCGTGGCCGCGTACGTCGCGGACATTGGCGATCGTCATAAAGGCATTTTTGTCGATGCTCTGCACCTTCTGCTGCACGCCGAACAGCTCTCTCTTGGAGACAACCGTTGTGATCTGCCTGTAGGACTCGCCGGTGTAACCGCCGATCACCGGTGTGATCGTGCTGCCGCGGTCAAATTCCGAGAGCACAGCTTCGTTGATCTCTTTCCACTTCGGGCTGATGATGCGCAGCTCAACCTGCTGGCGGCCGTATACGAGAGCACGGTCGAGCACGACGGTGTAGGTGATCACGAGCAGGATGCCGTGCATGATGGAGTTCAGGTCTGTCGTAAACGCCTGCAGGAGCAGGATCAGCAGATCAAACAGGTTGAGTGAGACGGATACCGGAAAGCCGGTCAGCTTTTCCAGTACGAGCGGCGGGATATCCATGCCGCCGCTGGATGCTCCCTGCTGGATGATCAGGCCGATGGAAAGGCCGATGCAGATGCCGCCGTAGAGAGCACTCAGGAGCAGATCCTGCGTCAGACTGCCCGTGACCCGGTAGAGCAGCTGCATGAGCGAGAGCAGGAACGGGTACTCGATGGAACTGAGCAGGGTGCTCAGCGCAAATCGTTTTCCGAGCACGGCCAGCCCGAGCAGGAACATGGCCGCATTGAACAGATAGATAAATACCGTGATGGGCAGGCCGCATATGTGATTGAAGAATATGCCAAGACCCGTCGTGCCGCCGGTGATCAGCCCCTGCGGCAGAATAAAATAGGCGCTCGCAAAAGCATAGAGCAGATTGCCGAGCGTAATCAGAAGAATCTTTTTCATAACATCATCCCTTTACCATGCTAAAATAAAAAAACAGAGATGAACGTCTGTTCATCTCTGCCTGAATGAAAAAATCAATTGTATATCTCTTGAAAATCCTTCCGGATACATGTATACCGCCTCTTTCAACCATTTTATTTTATGTCATTCTGTCGATTTTGTAAATAATATGGTAATATGAAAATGTAGATATTGATAAACAAAGGAAGGCAGCCATGGATAAGAAGAAAGTGACAAGCTGCGATATCTGCCTGTATTATTATTACGATTATGATTACGGCGATTATATGTGTCAGCTTGACGCGGAGATGGATGAAGATGATGCGGCCCGTATGTACTATGATCAGGAATTTGCCTGTCCGTACTTTACGGCCGGCAACGAGTACACGATAGTGAAGAAACAGATGTAAACTTGACGAAAATCACGAATTATTGTAAGGTATTTCTGGATTGACAGGAGTACATTTGCATTAGAATATGGAGATCAGAGCGATGAAGAAGATATTATTTGCAGCTTCAGAGGCAGTTCCTTTTATTAAGACCGGCGGTCTCGCAGATGTTGTCGGATCGCTTCCGAAGGAACTTAATACGCATGACGATTGTGAGGCATCTGTTGTACTGCCGCTTTACCGGGTAATTCCGATGCAGTACAAGGAGCAGATGGACTATATCACGAATTTTCAGGTCAACATCGCAGGCAAGTCCGTCTATGCCGGTGTTTTCGAACTTCACATGGATAATGTAACCTGGTACTTTATCGACAATGAATATTATTTCTCGGGCGACCGCATCTACGAGGATGGCAAATGGGATCTCGAGAAGTTCGCCTATTTCGACAAGGCCGTGCTCACGATGTGCTTCGTGCTCGGCTACAGACCGGATATCATTCACTGTCATGACTGGCAGACCGGCCTGATTCCGGTTTATCTGAGAAATGAATACCAGACGCCGGAATACTACGGCGATTTCTTCAACGGTGTCAAATCCATCATGACGATTCACAACCTGAAGTTCCAGGGAAGATGGAGCGTAAGGCAGATGCAGGAGATTACCGGCCTCGACGATTATTTCTTCACGCCGGACAAGATGGAATCCTATAAGGAGGGCAATTACCTCAAGGGCGGTCTTGTCTATGCGGACTGGATCACAACGGTCAGCAGCGTCTATGCCGACGAGATCAAGACAAGCTATTTCGGCGAGGGACTCGACGGTCTGCTCCGTGCCCGTTCCAATAACCTCTCGGGTATTGTCAACGGCATCGATTATGACGAGTACAATCCGCATACAGATCCTTTCATTCCGTTTAATTATAAGGATACCGCGTTTATCCGCGCCAAAGAGGGCAATAAGATGGATCTGCAGGATGAGCTTGGTCTGGAGGTCGATCGCCATAAATTCATGATCGGCATGATTTCGAGACTGACAGAGCAGAAGGGCTTTGATCTGGTCAACTACATCATGGACGAGCTTGTGCAGGACAAGAATATACAGGTTGTCATTCTCGGCACCGGCGACCAGCGTTTTGAGGATTCGTTCCGGTATTTCGAAAACCGCTACAAGGGTCAGGTTTCCTCGAGCATCATGTATGACAACCGCCGTTCGCACAGAATCTATGCGGCCAGTGATGCGTTCCTGATGCCGTCCAGCTTTGAGCCTTGCGGCCTCAGCCAGCTGATGGCGCTGCGCTACGGTTCTCTGCCGATTGTCCGCGAGACGGGCGGTCTCAAGGAGACGGTTGAGCCTTATAATGAATACGACCAGACCGGAACCGGTTTCAGCTTCCGCAATTACGATGCAGGCGAGATGCTCAATACGATCAAGTATGCCGTATGGGTATTCAGAGACTGCAGACCGGAGTGGAATGCGATGGTGAAGCGTGCGATGCAGAAGGATTTCTCCTGGGGCGTATCGGCTTCGAAATACAATGATCTTTACAATTATCTGCTCGGCTGGTATTAATCAGCAGAGAAGACGCACAGATAAAATCAGGGTGTGCAGGATTGCCTGCACACCCTCTTATTTACTCAGCAGTTTCTGCGCCAGATAGACGTAGATATCTTCATAATTCTTTTTCCAGTTGTCACAGACGGTCTGTGCCGTCTCCTCATCCGGTACATTCATGACGATTTTGCTCAGCATGTCGCGCCGGCTGCGCACGCTGCAGGTAACAATGTAGCGGTTTGTCCCGTCACGGAAATAATCAGCGGTGTATTCATTTTCATTGCGCATGTGGTAGCTGTGCTCGCTCAGGAAACGATCGATTTCCTCCCGGATGGTATCGGGGATACGGCCGATGAAATCCGAAAGCGTCTCTTCTCCGCTTTTCGTCAGCGTGTAGAAGGAGCTGCTGTACTGCGTCTCCGTCTGGATCAGCTCGGTGTCGGCAAGATCATTGAAGGCCTCCTGCAGCGTGAAGTAGCTGGCGTAGCCCTTGCCGAGTATAAATTCCGAAATCTGCGAATTGGTCAGCGGAAAATCAACCTTATCCAGCATATAGAGAATCAGAAGTTTATTTAATGTCATCGAATCCGTACTCATATTTACTCTCCGTTTGAAAATATTTGCCCTGCTGCAGATCGCGGCTCTTCAGCGTGCGGCTGATGGTGTTCAGGACGCGGCGCTTATCGCGGCTCCAGAGCGGTGCGGCAAGAAGATCTGCCGGGCCGTCGCCGGTCAGCCGGTGGATGGTCACCCGCGGCGGCAGCAGTGCCAGAGCGTCCGCTATGATATCCGCATATTCCTCCATCGTCAGGACGTGAAAAGAATCGCGCTGCCAGATGTCATACAGGTCCGTACCCTTCAGGACATGCAGCAGCTGCAGTTTTACGCCGTCGACGGGCAGCTGCGCGATATAGCGTACTGAATTCAGCATATCATTTTTTGTCTCGCCGGGCAATCCCATGATGAGATGTACGATCACTTCGATGCCGCGGCGTTTGAGCTCGTATACCGCCTTCTCAAAAACATCATCAGTATAGCCGCGCCGGATAAAGCGGGCTGTTTCCTCGCGGGATGTCTGCAGGCCAAGCTCGATCCAGACGGGCTTGACGGCGCGCAGCTCCTCCAGCAGAGCGAGCACGTCTTCCGGCAGACAGTCCGGGCGCGTGCCGATGGAAAGAACCGCTGTTTCCGGCCGCAAAGCAGCCGGCATATAGATGGAGCGCAGCCGGTCCGCATCCGCATAGGTGCCGGTATAGGCCTGGTAGTAGAGAATATAGCGGCTGCTCTGATATCTGGCGGCGATGTGTGCCCTCGCGTATTCGATCTGCTCATCCGGTGAGAGACTGGCGGGCGCGGAAAAATCGCCGGAACCGCCCGCACTGCAGAATATGCAGCCGCCGCGCCCCCAGCGTGCCGTCCCGGTTCGGGCAGGTAAAGCCGCCGTCGAGCGAGAGCTTGCCGAGCCGCTCGCCGAAACGCTGTTTCAGCTCCCAGGCGAGTGTGTGATAGCGCATACCGTCCCACATTCGTTTATCCCCTTTTCTGTAAAAAAACGCACCCTGCGCCAGGCAGGGTGCGGTGAAATCTGTTCAGCTCAGAAAGAATCAGACAATGCCATGAGCAAGCATCGCATCGGCAACCTTCTGGAAACCTGCGATATTGGCACCGGCAACGTAGTTGCCTGCAACGCCGTATTCCTTGGCTGCATTGTCGATGTTGTGATAGATGTTGACCATGATCTGCTGAAGCTTTGCATCGACTTCCTCGAATGTCCAGCTCAGTCTCTCGCTGTTCTGGGTCATCTCGAGAGCGGATGTAGCAACGCCGCCGGCATTGGAAGCCTTGCCAGGAACGAAGATCACGCCGTTCTTCTGGAGGTATTCGGTTGCATCCATCGTAGTCGGCATGTTGGCACCTTCTGCGACAACCTTGCAGCCGTTGGCAACGAGCTGTTTTGCATCCTCGAGGAAGAGCTCATTCTGTGTTGCGCAAGGAAGAGCGATGTCAACCTTGATCTGCCATACACCGCGGCCGTCATGATATTCAGAATTCGGTCTGTACTTCTTGTACTCGGTAAGACGTGCACGGTTGACTTCCTTGATCTCTTTGAGAGCTGCGAGATCGATACCTTCCGGATCGTATACCCAGCCTGTGGAATCGGAGCAGGTAACAACCTTGGCACCGAGCTGCGTAGCCTTCTCAATAGCGTAAATAGCAACATTGCCTGCACCGGAAACAGCAACTGTCTTGCCGTCAAGACTGTCTCCTCTGTCTTTCAGGAGTTCCTGAACGAGGTAAACGAGGCCGTAGCCGGTTGCTTCTGTACGTGCAAGAGAACCGCCGTAGGTAAGACCCTTGCCGGTCAGAACGCCTGGCGTTGCAAGACCGGTAACACGCTTGTACTGACCGTAGAGGTAGCCGATCTCTCTGCCGCCGACACCGATATCACCTGCCGGTACATCGATATCGGAACCAATATACTTGGCAAGCTCTGTCATGAAGCTCTGGCAGAAAGCCATGACTTCACGGTCTGATTTGCCCTTAGGGTCGAAGTCGGAACCGCCCTTGCCGCCGCCGATCGGAAGACCGGTAAGAGAGTTCTTGAAGCACTGCTCGAAACCGAGGAATTTGATGATGCTGAGGTTTACGGATGGGTGGAAACGAAGGCCGCCCTTGTACGGTCCGATTGCACTGTTGAACTGTACACGGATACCTCTGTTGACCTGTACCTTGCCGTTGTCATCGATCCATGGAACACGGAACATGATTACACGGTCTGGCTCAGTCATTCTCTCGAGAATGGCATTCTCTTCATATTTCGGATCGTTATCAACCACGAGGCGAAGGGAATCAATAACTTCTGTTACTGCCTGGATAAATTCCGGCTGGTCCGGATTTTTTGCCTTGACACGGGCGATAACGTCATCACTGTAGCTCATTGAAAATACCTCCTTTAAAAAGAACGCAAGGTTCTATTATCTATGCTGTC
Source organism: uncultured Eubacteriales bacterium (assembly GCA_900314775.1). GTDB lineage: Bacteria > Bacillota > Clostridia > Lachnospirales > Lachnospiraceae > UBA2912. Next base: position 29,164 of record OMWM01000008.1, read on the forward strand.
ACTTTAGCGTGGTACAGCGGATAAATCTACTCTAGTTTAATATAATTTTTTTATGAATTCAATAAAAAACTGCAATATTCGCAGGGTTAATTTTTTACAAAATTCAGTGCAATAATTTTACATTAATGTATACATTTCTGCTTTTATTTTAAAACGGATTCATGTATAATAATGAATACCTTATCTGGTTATTTCTTCAGAACCTGCCGTATGGCAGTCTTTCCAGAATATTCACACGATAAATTATACAGAATTCCAAATAGCAGTTCAATAGACGGCAATTCATCAGATCCGGGGCAGAGCCGCACCGGAGTTGTTCAGATATGGAGGTTATATGCCGGAAAAGAGTAAATATGAGACATTATCGGTCGCACAGCTGAGGGCGATCGTGAAACAGCAGGGAATTAAGAATACATCGACGATGCGCAAGGCGCAGCTGGTGGAACTGGTCAGCAGCCTGCATCTGGATGAAGAGGACGGACAGACACAGGCGGCGCCGGTGAATAAGAATGCCGGGGATGCGCCGGGAAATGCCGGGGAGACGGCGATGCATAAGAATGAAGAAGAGGCGCCGGCACCGGAAAATGACGCAGAGACGCGGACACTTAAGGGCGCCGGGGAGGCGCCGGCCCGCGAGACGATGACAGGCATAAGGACGCAGGAAGGCAGAGATGCCGGTGTGCGTACAAGAGAATATGCATCTCATGGCGGTTACGGCGAGGCACCTGTCCGGTCAGAGGGGCAGGGCGAACGCCATCAGACACGCCGCGTGAGAACGACGAGATACGGCACCGGCACAGGCCGTGACCGGTCGGCGGCGCGCGGCGGAGAAAATACCGGCCGAGAACGCGCCGTGCGCCGCGGCAGCGACAATGCCGTCCGTGAACGTACGCAGCATGGTGACAGTGCCGTCCGTGAACGTACGCAGCGCGGCGACAGCGCCGTCCGTGAACATATGCAGCGCGGTGACAGCGCCGTGCGCGACCGCCAGGCAGGCGGCCGGATGCGCAGACAGCCTGCGGCCGTTGAGGAGACGGTTTCGTTTGGACAGACACAGGAAGTGCCGTCTTCGGATCTCGTGGCAGACGGCATCCTTGAAGTGCTGCCGGACGGCTTCGGCTTCATCCGCAGTGCGAATTATCTGCCGGGCGATGAGGACGTCTATGTATCGCACGCGCAGATCCGCCGTTTTAATATGAAGACAGGCGATATCGTGCACGGCACGATGCGTATACGCAATGAGCATGAGAAGTTCAACGCGCTGCTGCGTGTCGAGAAGATCAACGGATTTGCGCCGGAAGAAGCGCAGAAGCGGAGGAACTTTGAGAACATGACGCCGATCTTTCCGAATAAAAAACTGAATCTTGAGACACCCGGCGCGCCGGTTTCGATGCGCATGATGAATCTTGTGGCGCCGATCGGGCGCGGCCAGCGAGGCATGATCGTTTCCCCGCCGAAGACAGGCAAGACCACACTGATCAAGCAGGTGGCGCAGGCCATTCACACGAACTATCCGGACCTCAACATCATCATTCTGCTGATTGATGAGCGGCCGGAGGAAGTGACGGATATCAAGGAATTTATCGAGGGCGATCGCGTCGAGGTCATCTATTCGACCTTCGATGAACTGCCGGAGCACCACAAGCGGGTCGCGGAGATGGTGCTGGAGCGGGCGAAGCGTCTCGTTGAGCACAAGCAGGATGTCGTGATTCTGCTGGACAGCATTACCCGTCTGGCGCGTGCCTACAATATGACGGTTACGCCGAGCGGCCGTACGCTTACCGGCGGCCTTGACCCGGCAGCGCTGCACATGCCGAAGCGGTTTTTCGGCGCGGCCAGAAACATGCGTGAGGGCGGCAGCCTTACGGTGCTCGCCACGGCACTGGTCGACACCGGCAGCAAAATGGATGATGTCGTTTTCGAGGAATTCAAGGGAACCGGCAACATGGAGCTGGTTCTGGACCGCAAGCTTTCCGAGCAGCGTGTTTTCCCGGCGATTGATATCGCGAAGTCCGGCACACGGCGCGAGGACCTGCTGCTGACCCGCGAGGAGCTGGACGCGATGTATAAGATCCGCAAATCGCTCCGCGGCACCAAGTCGGAGGAAGCGACCGAGACGGTGCTGAAGATGTTTCAGTACACGAAGACCAATGAAGAATTCGTCAACATGGTTTTAAAAACCCGTGCATTGTGAAAAAATCAACAGGACACTTGCACTCTTTACATTTCTATGCTAAAATTAAAAAGCTGTTTTTATGATATCAGGAGTCCGAAGCAATAGTGCGGAGGATTTTCAAGAATAGGTTGAGCGAGGTGAATAACATGAAAGAGGCAATCCAGCCAAAGTACTATCAGGCAAAGGTAACGTGCAACTGCGGCAATACCTTCGTAACAGGATCAACCAAACCGGAGATCCATGTCGAGATCTGCTCAAAGTGCCATTCATTCTACACCGGTCAGCAGAAGGCTACATCCGCACGCGGCCGTATTGAGAAATTCAACAAGAAGTACGGTTTATCATAATAAATCGGTAAGTGAATGCAGGATAAAGAGGTTGAGGTTTTTGAAACCTCAGCCTCTTTGCTTTATATACCTTTTTCCGGAGGTTTTTACATGCGGTATGCGAATATCGGCGGCCAGGCGGTGATCGAAGGCGTCATGATGCGCTATAAGGATCTGTACGCGGTCGCGGTGCGTAAGGAGGACGGGTCGGTCCAGGTTGAGCACAAGAGCTATGAAGGACTGAACAGCCGTTTCCATACCCGCCGCATCCCGATCGTCCGCGGCGTGCTGGCCTTTCTTGACTCCCTTTATCTCGGCATCGGGACGCTGACCTGGTCGGCGGAACTGGCTGATGATGAGGAAGAGGAGGAACAGGAGAAGGAGAAGAGCCGCGGAGCGGAGATCAGGGACCGGGTGGCCATCGTTTTTTCCCTTGTGCTGTCCGTCGTGATCGCGGTCGCGCTGTTTATGCTGGCGCCGCTCGGGGCGGCGGCCCTGATCACGGGGCATACGGATAACCAGGTGCTGATCGCGGTCGTGGAAGGCATTGTGCGGCTGATCATTTTCTTTCTTTATATTTATCTGATTTCGAAGATGAAGGACATCGAGCGCGTGTTCATGTACCACGGCGCCGAGCACAAGACGATCAACTGCATTGAACATGGCCTCGAGCTGACGCCGGAGAATGCGGAGAAATGTTCCCGTCTGCACAAGCGCTGCGGCACGAGCTTTCTGCTGTACGTGATGATCATCAGCATCATCGTGTTCATGTTCGTTCGGGCGTCGACGCCGGTCGGCAGAGTGGTGTCGCGGCTCGTACTGATTCCGCTGGTGGCGGGTCTTTCCTACGAGTTTATTCAGTTCGCCGGGCGCAGCAATTCGAAGATTTCCGATGTGCTCAGCAGACCGGGACTGGCGATGCAGAAGCTGACGACGAAGGAGCCGGATCGCGATATGCTCGAGGTGGCGATCGCTTCTATAGAGGCGATCTATGACTGGCGCGGATTTCAGAAGGAAGTTTTCGGCGGCGGTCAGGAAAGCAGCAAGGACGATGATTGATAAGCACCGCGCGCAGTGCAGTGATGCGCGGTGATGCGGGAGACAGTCATGCACAGTGAGAAAGAGACGAAGACGCAGGGCGCAGGCGAAGAGCCGAGGCTGCAGAACGCGGGCGGCAGGCCGAAGACGCTGTATATGCTGCGCCGGGCCGGCATGGAGCGGCTGCAGCGCAGCGGTATTGACGATGCGAAGACCGATTCCCTGCTGCTGCTGGAGGCGGCGGCCGGCATCGATCTGCAGCAGTATCTGATGCGGATGCAGGAACCTGCCGGCGCAGACGTGGAATCAGCCTATGATGCGCTGATCAGCCGGCGGTGCACCCATGAGCCGCTGCAGTATATCACCGGTACCGCGGATTTCTGCGGACTGACGTTTCATGTGGACAGCAGTGTGCTGATTCCGCGGCAGGATACGGAGACAGCGGTCGAGACGGCGCTGCCTTATCTTACGCCGGACAGCCGCGTGCTGGATCTGTGCACGGGCTCCGGCTGCATCATCATCACCCTGGCGAAACAGGCCGGGCTGCGGGATGCCGCCGGCTCGGACATTTCCGGGAAGGCACTGGCAATCGCCGCACGCAATGCGCGCGAGCTGGGCTGTCCGGATATCAGGTTCATACAGAGTGATCTGTTTGAGAAGATCACGGGCAGATATGATATGATTATCAGCAATCCGCCCTATATTCCGTCCGATGTGATCGGCGGTCTCATGCAGGAAGTCAGAGACCATGAACCGCACAGCGCACTGGATGGCGGTGCGGACGGACTTGATTTTTACAGAGAGATAACGGCGCAGGCCGGCGCCCATCTGACGCCCGGCGGTATTCTGCTGACCGAGATCGGATACGATCAGGGCGAGACGGCAGCGGCGCTGTTTGAAGAAGCGGGTTTTGCCGATGTGAAGGCCGTGCGCGACCTGGCCGGCAATAACCGCGTTGTTTACGGGAGGTATGTGCATGTTTGACAGACTTGATGACCTGCTGATCCGCTATCAGCAGATTAACGAGGAGCTGGCAGACCCGGATGTCGTCAATGATCAGCGGCATTTCCGGACACTGATGAAGGAGCAGAGCGACCTCACCCCGCTTGTCGAGAAATACACTGCCTACAAAAAGGCCAATCAGACAATCGAGGACTCCCTGGATATGCTCTCGGAGGAAAATGACCCCGAGATGCGGGAACTGATCAAGGAAGATCTGACGGATGCGCGCGGCGCCGTCCAGCAGCTGACCGAGGAGCTCAAGGTGCTGCTGCTGCCGAAGGACCCGCTCGACCATAAGAACGTCATCGTCGAGATCCGCGCCGGTACAGGCGGCGATGAAGCGGCTCTTTTCGCTGCGGATCTCTACAGAATGTATACGAAATATGCGGACCGCAGAAACTGGAAGACCGAGATCATCAGTGCGAATGAGAACGGGATCGGCGGTTTCAAGGAGGTCGTTTTTCAGATCAACGGCGAAGGCGCCTATTCGCGTCTCAAATACGAGAGCGGTGTGCACCGCGTTCAGCGTGTGCCGGAGACGGAATCGGGCGGCCGCATTCACACTTCGGCGGCGACGGTGGCCATTTTGCCGGAAGCGGAAGAGGTGGATGTCGAGATCGATATGAATGATGTGCGGATCGATGTCATGCGTGCATCGGGCAACGGCGGACAGTGCGTCAATACGACGGATTCCGCGGTGCGCCTTACGCATTATCCGACCGGCATTGTGATCTACAGCCAGACGGAGAAGTCGCAGCTGCAGAATAAAGAGAAGGCGTTCAGGCTTCTGCGGGCGAAACTGCTTGCCCTGGAAGTCATGAAACGCGATGCCGAGGAGGCTTCGATGCGAAGAAACCAGATCGGCAGCGGGGACCGTTCCGAGAAGATCAGAACGTACAATTTCCCGCAGAGCCGTGTCACGGACCATCGTATCAAACTGACGCTGCATACGCTGTCAGATGTCATGAACGGTGATCTGGATACGATTATCGACAGCCTGATCGCAGCCGATCAGGCGGAGAAACTGGCACAGATGGATGAAGATACGTAAGGAGGTCAGGATATTATGGCAATTGCCGACAGAATGGCGCCGCTGATCGGCGGCAGTTCAGCAATCAGAAAGATGTTTGAGGAAGGCAGACAGCTCGCGCAGGAGTACGGGGCAGAGAATGTATACGATTTCAGCCTCGGAAATCCAAGCGTACCGGCACCGGCCAGCGTCAATGAGACAGCTGTCCGTCTGCTGCGCAATGAGGACCCGCTTTACCTGCACGGATACATGAATAATTCCGGTTTTGAGGAAACGCGGCAGGCCGTGGCGGACGATCTGAACAAGCGGTTCGGCGCTTCCTTTGCCATGACCGATATTATCATGACGGTCGGCGCCGCCGCCGGCATCAACGATATCCTGCACCTTTTCCTGAATCCGGGGGACGAGGTCATCGCGTTTGCCCCGTTTTTCACCGAATACAGAAACTATACGATCGCGGCGGGCGGCAATCTGGTCGCGGTGCCGGCTGACATGGAGACATTTCAGCTGAACATCGATGCGCTGGATGCGCTGATCAATGAGAAGACGAAGATTGTGATCGTCAACAATCCGAATAACCCGACCGGTGTGATTTATTCCGGCGAGACGCTTGACCGCCTGGAACAGGTTCTGGAAAAGGCGCAGAAGCGGATAGGCCATCCGATCTACGTGATCAGCGACGAGCCATACCGCGAGCTCGTCTATGACGGCTGCGAGCTGCCTTTCATGCCGGATCACATCCGGAACTGTCTGATTGTCTATTCGTTCAGCAAGTCGCTCTCGCTCCCGGGCGAGCGAATCGGCTACGTGGCCGTATCACCGAAGATCGAAGACCACGATCTGGTAAGAGACGGCATCGGCGTGACGAACCGTATCGGCAGTGTCAACGCGCCGTCGCTGATGCAGCTGGTTGTCCGCGAATGCCTGAACGACCGGCCGAAGATCGAGGTCTATGACCGCAACCGCCGGCTGCTCTACGGCAATCTGACAAAGCTGGGCTTTGACTGCCTGATGCCGCAGGGCGCTTTCTACCTGTTTGTGAAATCACCGCTCGAGACGAGTGCGGCGTTTGTGGATGCAGGCCGCAAGGAGCATATCCTCATGGTTGATGCGGCAGGATTTGCCTGCCCGGGCTACGTAAGACTGGCTTACTGCGTTTCCACGGAGATGATTGAACGGTCCTATGAAGCGTTCAGGAGACTGGCGAAGGCCTGCGGACTGGAGGAGAGAAAATGAAAGCATGGGAAGATAAAATCAGAAGAGTAACCCCGTATACACCGGGTGAGCAGCCGCAGGAGCCGGACAAGGTCAAGTTAAATACGAATGAAAATCCATATCCGCCTTCACCGGCGGTCAAAAAGGCGCTGGACGGGATGGATGAGCAGCTGCTGCGCCTGTATCCGGACCCGACCGCATCTGTTCTGACGAAGGCGATTGCCGGATACCACGGCGTCGGCCAGGATCAGGTTTTTGTCGGTGTCGGTTCGGACGATGTCATTGCCATGGCGTTCATGACATTTTTCAGCAGCGGCAAGCCGATCTTTTTCCCGGATGTGACGTATTCCTTCTATCCGGTGTGGGCGGAACTGTTCAAGATTCCATATGAGACAAAGCCGCTCGGCGAACATTTTGAGATCCGGCCGGAAGATTATTATGATGCAAACGGCGGCGTGATTTTCCCGAACCCGAACGCGCCGACATCGCGCCTCGAGAAGGTGGAAGTCATTGAAGATATTCTCGATCACAATCAGGACTGCATCGTGATTGTCGATGAGGCGTATGTGGACTTTGCGGATTACAGCGTACTGCCGCTTCTGGACAGATACGAAAATCTGCTCGTCGTGCGGACATTCTCCAAATCGCGTTCGCTGGCCGGCATGCGGATCGGCTATGCCATCGGCAGTCCGGAGCTGATCAAGGCGATGAGCGACATCAAATATTCCTATAATTCCTATACCATCAACCAGACATCGCTGGCTGCCGGTGCCGCATCCATTTCGGATGAGACGTATTTCCGGGAGACGATCGAACGGATCAAGGCGACGCGCAGACGGTCCTGTGAGCGCTTTACGGAGCTGGGATTCCGGTACACAGAGCCGCAGGCGAACTTCATTTTCGTGACGCATCCGGATCTGGATGCCGGCGAGCTGTTTAAGGCGCTGCGCGAGGCACATATTTATGTGCGCTACTTCGATGCGCCGCGTACGCGCGATTATCTGCGTGTTACGATCGGAACCGATGCGCAGATGGATCTGTTGTTTGATTTTCTGAAAGATTACGAAGGCAGAGTCTGAGACTCTGCCTTTTTTGGAGGCGTGAAAATGCTGCACCTTGCCGAAGAGGTATCCGTGCGGGATATTGTTGAATTTATCATGCGTTCCGGGGATCTGGACCCGGGCGCGGGAAGCCTTGCAGAGCTCGATGCGATGCAGGAGGGACAGAAGCTTCACAGGAAGATCCAGAAAGAGGGCGGCGCCGGCTATAAGGCCGAGGTGCCGCTGCGTCATGTCAGCGAGCTGGACGGGCTCGTGCTGACCGTTTCCGGCAGAGCAGACGGCGTGATCACCGAGGTGCGCATGGCAGAGGACGAATCGCATGAGCTTTCGCTGCGCGAGACGGTGGCGATCGACGAGATCAAGTGTACGTACCGCGATCTGGCTTCCATGGAAGATGCGGTGCCGGTGCACCGGGCACAGGCCCTGTGCTATGCGTATTTCTATGCCTGCGACCACGATCTGGCGGAGATCGATGTGCAAAATACCTATGTTTCCTTCGACAAGCACAATGTCAGGCGCTTTCGCGAGACATGGACGCGGGAGAAGCTTGCCGGCTGGTATCAGGATCTTATAGAAAAGTATGCGGCGTGGATCCGCATGCGGGCGCAGTGGATCCAGACGCGCGATGCATCGATTGAAGCCTGCCGTTTTCCTTTTCCTTTCCGGAAAGGGCAGAAGCGGATGATGGCCGGCGTCTACCGGACGATTGAGCAGAAGAAAGTGCTGTTTGCGTTGGCGCCGACCGGGACCGGCAAAACCATTGCCGCGCTGTATCCGTCGATCAAGGCGCTCGGCGAAGGCAAGGCAGAGCGGATTTTTTATCTGACGGCGCGGACGATTGCGCGGACGGTGGCGGAAGATACCTGCGGCTTGCTGCAGGACCGGGGGCTGAAGCTGAAGGTGATCACGCTGACCGCCAAGGATAAGATCTGCATTGCGGACAGGGCTGTCTGCAATCCGGCGCTGTGCGAGCGGGCACGCGGCCATTTCGACAGGGTAAATGAAGCCCTGTGGGAGCTTGTCACAAAGGAAGACCGCCTGACGCGCACGTGCATCGAATCGTATGCCGAGCGCTATCAGGTATGTCCGTTTGAACTGCAGCTGGATGCGTCTCTTTTCTGCGACACCATTATCGGCGACTACAATTATGTATTTGACCCGGATGTCTATCTGAAACGCTTTTTCGGCAGCGGCGGCGATTATGTGTTCCTCGTCGATGAGGCGCACAACCTCGTGGAGCGGGCGCGCAGCATGTACAGCGCGCAGCTGCCGCTTGCGCAGGTCAAAGCGGACGCAAAGCACCTGAAGGGACTCGGGAAAAAGTTTTCCGGGCGGCTTTCCAGGCTGATCAGCGCGCTCGAGGTCTTGCGCGATGAGTCGGATGCGCCATTTGAGACGGTCAGCAGCATCGCCTCTCTCGAGGTGCGCATCATGCAGATGCAGGAGGTCTGCCAGGAGCTTTTGCGCAAGCGGGTGGATGAGACGAAGCGCGACTGGCTGCAGGATCTTTTTTTCCTGCTCCGGAAGTTCGAAAATGCGTTTGAGCGCATGGATGACCGCTATGCCATCTATCTGAAACGCGAAGGGAAAAACTGCACGGTGACCATTTTCTGCATGAATCCGTCAAAGGATGTGCGCAGCAGGCTCGACCAGGGGCGTTCGGCCATCTTTTTCTCGGCCACGATGCTGCCCGTCGGCTACTATAAAGACATGCTCAGCAGCCGTGATGACTATGATCTGTACATCGACTCGCCTTTCGACCCGGCCAACCGCCTGATCATCGCGGCGACGGATGTCAGCACGCGCTATACGCGGCGCAATGAGCAGGAATATATCCGCTACGCGGGCTATATCCGGCAGATCATCCGGGCCAGGCACGGCAATTATATGGTTTTCTTTCCTTCCTATAAACTGATGGAAGATGTATTCGACGTTTTCTGCGAGCAGGAGCTTTCCAAAGCCGGGAGCGGCCTGCATGTCGTAAAGCAGACAGCGGGCATGAGCGAGGAGGAGCGGCAGGCTTTTCTGGATCAGTTCCGCAGCGGCAGCGAGGCGGTGATCGGCTTCTGCGTGATGGGCGGCATTTTCGCCGAGGGCATCGATCTGCGCAGCGACCGCCTGATCGGGGCGATTATCGTCGGTACGGGGCTGCCGCAGATTTCGGAGGAGCGGCAGCTCCTGCGGGATTATTTTGACAGGCTCTGCGGCCGCGGATTTGAATACGCCTACCTGAACCCGGGCATCAACAAGGTGCTGCAGGCGGGCGGCCGGGTGATCCGCACCGAGACGGACCAGGGCGTGATTGCGCTGCTCGATGAGCGGTTTTGCTGCGCACAGTACCGGAGCCGTTTTCCGCGCGACTGGACGGGCATCCGCCGGACAAATCTCGGAACGGCAGGCAAAATCGTGGAAGATTTCTGGACTGATAAAGATTCCTGAAATCTCTGTTAAAGCTGATAAAAACTTGCCTTGACAATTCTATACAGGAACGTTTTTCTATGTTATTATGAACTGAGAACGCAAAGAAACCGCAGGCTAAGGGATTAGAGAAAGAAGGGAATATTGTGGTTATACAGATTTGCATTGGCAGTGCCTGCCATCTGAAAGGCGCACGTCCGGTTATCCAGAGAGTCAATGAACTGCTGAAGAAGAACGGCCTTGACGATTCCGTCAAGCTTGAGGGTTCCTTCTGCATGGGTGAATGTTCTGACAAGGTCAAAGTCAAAGTGGATGACGAGATTTTCGAAGTTCTTCCTGAAGAAGTCGATCAGTTTTTTGAGACAACGGTTCTCGGGAGATTAAAAGGCACAGCTCAGTGAAATTCAATATAGATTATGCGGTGAAGAGCTGCAGCAAGAATAATGACCGTGTCTGCGGCGATACGACGAGGCATGTGGAGACCGACGACATGGATATCTATGTCCTGTCAGACGGAATCGGGAGCGGCGTCCGGGCGAATATCCTTTCGACCGTTACGACGACGCTCTTCAGTACGATGCTGCAGACGGGCAGCAGTGTGGATGACTGCATTACCGAGATTTCCAGGATGCTGGCGATGGACGCTTCCAACCGGATAGCCTATTCGACCTTCGTGCTTCTGACAATTTCCAGAAACGGACGGGCGAAGCTGACGGAGTACGATTCTCCGAAGACATTGTTTTACCGGGACGGGAAGCTCCTCGATGTGAATTATACGTGCCGCGAAGTAGCGGGCATGAAGATCCGCGAATACAATTTCGTGGTGCATGTGAATGACTGCTTTGTGCTGATGAGCGACGGCGTCACGCATGCCGGTATGCCGGATGTCTATCCGTTCGGATGGGGGCGGACACGTGTGGCAGAGTATGTTTCCCAGCTGATTCAGAATAACGGCAATGTGTGCATGCGTATTGCGACGGCTGTCATCGGACAGTGCCGTGAGATCTACAGACAGGTGCCGGGCGATGACGCCACGGCGATGGTGGTCAGCGTCGGGAAGGACCAGCGGCTGAATATTCTGACAGGCCCGCCGAGCCGGGATGAGCTCGATGAGCAGTTCATTCATGATTTTATCGGACAGAGCGGCCTGCATGTGATTGCCGGCGGTACAAGCGCCTGCATCGCATCGCGTGTCCTGAACCGGCAGCTGAAGGTTTCTCTGGATTATATGGATCCGGATATACCGCCGGTTGCTCAAATGGAAGGCATCGATCTGGTGATCGAAGGCATTCTGACGCTGAACCGTACGCTGAAGTTCCTGCTCCGCTACAACCAGGGAGAGCACAACCGTGTTTTCTACAAGGAGCTCGACAGCAAAGACGGTGCGGCGCGTCTGGCGAAGATGATTATCGAGCAGTGCGTCAGTGTCAGCCTGTTTGTCGGCAAGACCGTCAACACGGCCTATCAGCCGAAGGAACTGCCGCTTGAACTCGGCATCCGCATGCAGCTTGTGGCGCGGATTGCGCATGAGTGCCGCAAGATGGGCAAGAGAGTAGAAGTCAAATATTACTAGGAGCCATTGTTATGAAGAGGAATTTTGTTACAGATATCAATAAAATCAAATATGAGGTTAATACGGAGGTCGCCCGTCTCGCCTACGAGGGAAAACTCGAGGAGAAGGCCAACGAAATTCCGTATAAGATCATACCGGGGCGCAAACCGCGCTACAGATGCTGCGTTTACAGAGAGCGTGAGATCATCCGCGAGCGTGTCGATCTTGCCAGCGGCCGTATCAGCCCGAACAGCAAGAGCCCGAACAACATCGTACAGGTAATCGAAGCGGCCTGCCAGGGCTGCCCGATCAACCGTTTCACGGTCACCAACAACTGCCAGATGTGTCTGGCAAAGCGGTGCCTGGGCGCCTGCAATTTCGGCGCCATCAAATTCGAAGACGGCCATGCCGTCATTGATCACACAAAATGCAAGGAATGCGGCAAGTGCGCGGAGGCATGTCCGTACAATGCAATCGCCGATTCCGAGCGTCCATGCAAGAGAAGCTGCCCGGTCAATGCCATCACGATGGATGAGGACGACATCGTCGAGATCGACGAATCCAAGTGCATCCACTGCGGACAGTGCGTTGTCAACTGCCCGTTCGGAGCGCTTTCCGACCGTTCTTTCATCGTCGATGTCATCAACATGATCAAGAACGGCGAAGAGGTCTATGCGATGGTCGCTCCGGCATCTTCGGCGGTATTCGGACCGGATGTGACGACCGGCAAACTGCGTGCCGCACTGAAGGATCTCGGCTTCAAGGATATGTATGAGGTATCGCTGGGTGCCGATTTTGTATCGAAGCACGAAGGCGAGGAATTCCTTGAGCATTATGAGAAGGGCGAGAAGATGACGACCTCCTGCTGCTCGGCATTTGTAACGCTGATCAGGAAGCATTTCCCGGAGGACGTCAAGAATATTTCCAGTACGGTAACACCGATGACGGCTACCGGACGTATTGTAAAGGCCATGCATCCGAATGCCATCTGCGTATTCATCGGCCCTTGCATTGCCAAGAAGAGCGAGGTTATCGATTCCGTAACGCTCGGCGGCGCGGATTACGCACTGACCTATTTCGAACTGCTGAGTATGTTTGATGCAAAGAATATCGATCCGGAGGATTACGAGGACGAAATGCAGCAGGGCAGCAAGTTCGGTATGAACTACTGCATCGCAGGCGGCGTTGCCGGCGCGGTTCTCGAGTCGATCAAGGAATCCGGCAAGGCACCGGATGTCAAGGTAAGACGCTGCAGCGGCACCGAAGAGTGCAAGAAGGCACTGACGCTGCTGAAGGTCGGCAAACTGCCGGAGGACCTGGTAGAAGGTATGGCCTGCGTGGGCGGCTGTATCTGCGGCCCTGGCATGCTCGAGAAGAGCAGAACCTTCATGAAAGACCGTATGAAACAGCTGGCGGCGACAGATGACCGCGGCGTCAATGAGAATGTTGTCCAGTATGACGATCTGCACGTCGATATGGTTCGCGAAGACGTGGAATAAAATAAGAACCAGTTCATTAATAATAGTTGTTGCTGATTATTTCTTATTAACCGGAGGTGATGAACGTGGCAGCACGTAAGTACAGCCGGCAGAGAGAATGCATCAAGCAGGATCTCGTCGGTCGCTATGATCATCCGACCGCTGAAATGGTATATGAATCTGTGCGGAAAAAATACAGCAATATCAGCCTTGGAACGGTTTACCGCAATCTGACGCTTCTGGCAGAAGATGGAGAAATCCTGCGTCTCAACTGCGGTGAGGGTTTTGATAGATTTGACGGGAATACAAATCCGCACTACCATTTCCTTTGCAGAAAATGCGGTCGGGTAACAGATGTGATGATCCCTGAGGCCGGACATCCTGATTTCATGCATATGGAAGGATGCCGAGGCAGAATTGACGGATACATGGTGTATTTTTACGGAATTTGCGAAGATTGTCTTGAGGCGGAACAGGAAGAAGAAAATCCGCAGAAAGCAGTTGACAGCCGTATATCAGTATGATAATATCTAAACAGTAACAATTACTATTATTAATGATGAACAATATTTTAATTTAGCTGATAACAGCAAGGAAGGAGAATTAATTATGAAAAAATGGGTTTGCTCAGTCTGTGGTTATGTTTATGAAGGCGAAGAGCCGCCGAAGGAATGTCCTGTATGCCATGCTCCTGCAGATAAGTTCGTAGCACAGGAGAGTGAGATGACATGGGCTTCCGAGCATGTGGTAGGCGTTGCCAAGGGCGTTCCGGATGATATCCTTGAAGGCCTCAGAGCTAACTTCACAGGCGAGTGTTCAGAAGTAGGTATGTATCTTGCAATGGCTCGTGTAGCTTTCAGAGAGGGCTATCCGGAAGTAGGTCTCTACTACGAGAAGGCTGCTCATGAAGAAGCAGAGCATGCTGCAAAGTTCGCTGAGATGCTTGGCGAAGTTGTTACAGACAGCACCAAGAAGAACCTCGAGATGAGAGTTGAAGCCGAGAACGGCGCTACAGCTGGCAAGACTGAACTTGCAAAGCGTGCTAAGGCTGAGAACCTCGATGCAATCCATGACACTGTTCATGAGATGGCAAGAGATGAGGCAAGACACGGCAAGGCATTTGCAGGTCTCCTTAAGAGATATTTCGGCTGATTCTGAATTGATTTCAGCAGATTACAGGCAGAAGGCACAGGACGCCAGGTCCTGTGCCTTTTTTGGCTTCAATAGCCAGATTCCCGGATCTGTGGCGTAATCCACACAGGCGGCAATCTGGCAATTGCCTCCGGATGCGCAAAACAGGATAATAGAACTGCAATCAGCGAAGGAGGAAATGCAATGAAGAAAATGCTTGTTGTTTATTATTCGTGGTCAAACGGCAACACCAGACGTATTGCGCAGGCACTGGCAGAAAAAACGGGTGCGCAGCTGGCCGCGATCGATACAGTGAAAGCATATACCGGCTCTTATGACGACGTCGTCGCACAGGGGCAGAGAGAAGTGCAGCAGGGATACATGCCGGCGGTCCGGGATATCGGCTTTGCTATCCGCGATTTTGACGTAATTGCCGTCGGCACGCCGACCTGGTGGTATACGATGGCGCCGGCCGTGCATACCTTTCTGCATAGCAAAGACTGGAACGGGAAAACGGTGATTCCATTCATGACGAACGGCGGCTGGCCGGGACACGTGATTAAAGATATGAAAAAAGAATGTGTCGGCGCCGAAATCGCCCTGCCGATGGAAATCCGTTTTGATTCGAACGGCGGCGATCACATGGAAACGCCGCAGAAGGACGTAAATCGCTGGATCAGCGAAGTAAAAAACATGTTGGACTGAGATGCGCGGTGCCGGACGCAAAATAATATGCTCCCTTCATGCAGAAGCTTATACTTTACTGCTTGTCTGCCTGAAAGGGAGCATATGGCTTTTTACAGGAGTGACGGGGAATATTCCGAAATGCATTTCCGGTCGGTATAACCGGAAAACTCACCACTCTTCATATTCCTCATCGTAATTATCATCCAGAAAATTGTCGTCTTCGTAATCTTCCGGGTCATAATCATCTCCGTAATAATCGTAATCATCGTAGTCCTTCAGCGTGTCATCATAATGATAGCTGCCGTGGTAGGAACTGGAGCCGGAACTGCCGCCGGACCACGAGCTGGAGCCGGAACTGCCGCCGGACCACGAGCTGGAGCCGGAGCTGCCGCCGGACCACGAACTGCTGCCGGAGCTGCCGCTGCCGGAATAATAATTGCTGCCGCTGTGATTTGAATTCTCGTACTCATAGGTCTCCATGTACGCAGCCTGCTCCTTTTCCCAGCGTACATTCCGTATGTGATAATCAACGGCCAGGTAAGTCACCACGGCAATAAAGACAAGGAGTACGGCAAGAAGCTTTTTATTAATCCTGATCTTTTTCATTTCCCCCTCGATTCAGAAGTACGTCTCTCTTATGTATTTATTATAGCACAATAGCGGCGGATAAGACAGGGGCTGCCTGCGGCAGACCGGCGCTGAAAAGCCGGAAAACCGGCATTTGTGACAAAAAAGAAGCGGCGTCCGGAAATTTATTGAGAATAGTGTTCATTTGAAAAATATTATATGTGCGTTATAATAAAGTAAATTGTCGCAGGCTGTCGTGAGTTTATCTTCTGAGGGAATCGAATGATTGAGAATATGGACCGGCTTCTGATTGAAGCGGATAAGATTGCAGAAAAAGCCCACAGAGGGCAGGTGGATAAGTGCGGACGGCCGTATATCGAGCATCCGCGCGCAGTGGCGGACATGGTAGATACCAAGCATGACAAGATTGTCGCGCTTCTGCATGATGTTATAGAGGATACGGCGATGACGGAGCACGATCTCCGTCCTGTTTTCGGTGAGGATATCACGAGTACGCTGGTTCTGCTCACGCATAAAAAGGGCGTACCGTATCTGCATTATATTAAAGGACTTTGTGCCAACGAGACAGCTGTCCGTGTCAAGATCGCGGATCTGCGTCACAATATGGACCCACGGCGTGTTCCTTCTGATCACGAGTGGTATTACAGACGACTGAAAAATAAATATGAGCCGGCATTTCAGCTGCTGACGGATTATCTTGAAATGAAGAAGGGTACGTGATCTGCGTACCTTTTTTTGCACCGACAGTGCGCTGCGGCCGGCTTTCTGAATAAGAGACAGGAAGTGCCATGGCAGAGAAATATACAGGCCTGACGGAAGAGGAAGTCCGCAGACGGACGGCGGCCGGCCAGGTCAATACAACGGATACCGGGATCTCCCGTACAACCTCGGAGATCTGCAGGACCCATATATTCACATTCTTTAACTTCCTGAATGTTGTGCTGGCGGTGCTGGTCGTGATGACCGGCCAGCTTCGAAATCTTGCCTTTCTGCTGACGGCTGTGGCCAATACGGCGATCGGCATCATTCAGGAGATGCGTGTGAAGCAGCAGATTGATCAGCTCTCCGTGATCACCGCCTCGAAGGCGAAGGTGATTCGTGACGGGAAGCGGCGGGAGATCCCGCTGGATCAGATCGTGCTGGGCGATATCATGATTCTCGAGAGCGGCGACCAGGTAGGCTCCGACTGCCGGATCCTCGAGAGCAGCGGCGTGGAAGCCAACGAATCCATGATCACCGGCGAATCGGTCTCCATACGCAAGAATAACGGCGACAGCCTCTATTCCGGCAGTTTTCTTTCCGCCGGCAGCTGCGTCGCCGAGGTTGTCAATATCGGTAAGGACAATTACGCGACGATTCTGGCCGCCAAGGCGAAGAACAAGAAGCGTGCCTCCTCCGAGATGCAGAATGCAATCGGCAAGATCATCCGGGTTGTCGGTTTTCTGATCGTGCCGGTCGGCATCATGCTCTATATATCGCAGACATCCGTGCCGGGTACGTCCTGGGGCGATGCGGTCAACAATACGGTAGCCGGCGTCATCGGCATGATTCCGGAAGGCCTTGTCCTGCTGACCAGCGTTTCCTTTATCGCCGGCGTCGGTAAGCTCGCCATGAAGGGCGCGCTTGTGCAGGAGATGGAATCGATCGAGGCACTGGCGCGTGTCAATGTGCTCTGCACAGATAAGACAGGCACCATCACGACCGGCGAACTGGAGGTAATCAAGGCAGAGCCATGCGGCAGCATGGACGAGGAAGAGATCGCGGCGGCGATGAGTTCGCTGGCGTGGGCATTTGACGATGTCAACGCAACGCAGACGGCGCTGCGCAATTTCTATTCCATGCATACGAGCTGGCAGGCGCAGACGCTGATTCCATTTTCTTCGGCCCGCAAATACAGAGCGGCTTCCTTTAAGGATCACGGCAGTTTCGTGCTGGGCGCGCCGGAATTTATCCTGGAGAAGGACGATCCGGTGCTGGATAAGGTGGAAAGGTATGCCGGCGAGGGCAATCGTGTTCTGCTTCTGGCTTCCTGCAGCGCACTCAGCGAGCAGGACGGCAGCATCACCGGCCCGCAGCCGCAGGCGCTGATTGTCATTTCCGACTGCGTGCGGGAGGACGCGGCAGATACGTTCGCCTTCTTTGATTCACAGCATGTTGCCGTCAAGGTCATTTCCGGCGATAATCCGGCGACGGTTTCCAACATCGCCGTCAAGGCCGGGCTGAAAAACGGAGATAAATACATTGATGCCAGGGAACTGCCGGAGGATGAGGAAGAGATGAAGCAGGCCGTGGCGAAATATACGGTGTTCGGGCGCGTGACGCCGGAACAGAAGCAGCGCATCATCCACGCCTATCAGTCGGCGGGCAATGTCGTCGGCATGGTCGGCGACGGCGTCAACGACGTGCTGGCCCTGAAGGACGCCGACTGCGGTATCGCGATGGCGGACGGCAGTGACGCGGCGCGGCAGGTTGCCCATATCGTGCTGATGGATTCGGATTTTGCCCACATGAAAGAGATTTTCCGCGAGGGCAGCACGATCATTTCGAATATTCAGCGAGTCAGCTCGCTGTATCTGACCAAGACGATCTACTCGGTTATTCTGTCCGTGCTGTTCATCCTGATCGGAAAATCGTATCCGTTTGTGCCGATCCAGCTGACGCTGATCAGTACGTTTGCGATCGGCATCCCGAGTTTCTTCCTTGCACTTGAGCAGACGGATTCGCCGATTCAGTCGGGCTTCATGAAAAATGTCCTGTCCGTTGCCGTCCCGGGCGCGGCGGCCATGGTGATCAACATGCTGCTGATTCAGCTGATGTCGGCGGTGTTCGGCTTCAGCACCGGCGTGACAGCCACTTACAACCTGATCGTGGCGACGGTTGTCAGCATGCTTGTGCTCGACCGGGTATCGCAGCCTCTGAACCGGATGCGGCGGTACGTGATCAATACGATGCTGGTGCTTTTTGCAATATCGATCATTTTCTTCCCGGACTTTTTCGGCATCGAAAAAGTCTTCGTGTGGAGAATGGTTTTCATCATACCTTTTGTGATTTTCACCTGGTACAGCATGGCATTTTTCGAATGGCTGATCCACGCGATCTTCAGAAAACGTCTGAAATGATATTGCATTGAATATTAATTTGTGTTATACTTTCAACAATGTACGAAAATGCATAAACGATGTATAAACACCGCATTTATTGCATATTTATACATACAATTGCATGCTAAGACACAAAGAACGAAGGGAGGTTCATGAAAATTCACTTTTCATGGGCCTTCCTTTTTCTGATACTTAGAAAAACTGATGAAACTTATCAGGACAGCTAATAAAGGAGGCAGACTCTTGGAAGCTTATCTTATTCTGGAAGACGGTACCGTGTTCAGGGGAAGACATATTGGTGCCGAGCGGGACTCGATCAGTGAAATTGTTTTCAACACATCGATGACCGGTTATCTCGAGATCCTCACAGACCCTTCCTATTGCGGACAGAGCGTAGTCATGACATATCCGCTGATCGGCAACTACGGTGTATGCTACGACGATATGGAAGATGAAAACAGCTACGTAGAGGGCTATATCACCGGTGAAATGTGCGGATATCCGAGCAATTTCCGAAGCCAGGATCCGTTGGAGAAATTCCTGATCGACCGGAACATCCCCGGCATCACGAATGTCGATACGCGTGCGCTCACGAAAAAGCTCCGCAGCGAAGGCACGATGAACGGTATGATTACCTGCCGGCCGGATTTCAATCTGGAAGAGATTCTGCCGAAGATCAAAGAATACAGGATAGTCAATCCGGTGGATACCGTTACCTGCAGCGAGATCACGAAGATCCCGGGCGACGGATTCAAGGTTGCCCTGATGGATCTGGGAACGAAGAAAGACATTCCGCTCTGCCTCGCGCGAAGAGGCTGCGAAGTCACGATCTATCCTGCCCATACGCCGGCAGAGGGAATCATCGCGGCCGCACCGGACGGCATCGTCCTGTCCAACGGCCCCGGCGACCCGAAGGACTGCGTGGAGATTATTCAGGAAATCAAAAAGCTCTATGATTCGTCCATTCCGATTTTTGCCGTCTGTCTCGGCCATCAGCTGATGGCGCTGGCCAACGGTGCGGATACCCGGAAGATGAAATGGGGACACCGCGGCGCCAACCATCCGGTCAAGGATCTCAGAACCGGGCGCGTCTATATTTCATCGCAGAATCATGGATATGTAATCAAGAACAAATCCGTTCCGGAAGATGTGGCCGAGATCTGTTTTGTGAATGCGAACGACGGCAGCGTGGAAGGCCTGCATTATCTCGGCAAGAACGTGTTCACGGTGCAGTTCCATCCGGAAGCCTGCCCGGGACCGCAGGATACCGCGTTTCTTTTCGATGAATTCATTCACATGATGGAGGTGAGCAAGAATGCCTAAGGATATAAGCATCAAGAAAGTACTTGTTATCGGATCCGGTCCGATTGTCATCGGCCAGGCAGCCGAATTTGACTATGCCGGTACACAGGCATGCCGCTCTCTCAAAGAAGAAGGCATGGAGGTCTGCCTCGTCAATTCCAACCCGGCGACCATCATGACAGATAAACAGATCGCGGATGAGGTTTACATCGAACCGCTGACAGCACAGGTCCTGGAGAAGATCATCCTCAAGGAGGAGCCGGACTGCATCCTGCCGACACTTGGCGGACAGGCGGCGCTGAACCTCGCGATGGAGCTCAATGATAACGGATTTCTGGAAGAAAATCATGTCCGCATGATCGGCACCAGTGCCGATACGATCAAGCGTGCCGAGGACCGTCTTGCTTTTAAGGAGACGATGGAGAAGATCAACGAGCCGGTCGCGCGCAGTGAGGTCTGTACGAGCCTTGTGCAGGTATTTGAGACGGCCGATGAGATCGGCTATCCGGTTGTTGTCCGCCCGGCCTATACACTCGGCGGCAGCGGCGGCGGCATCGCGCATAATAAGGAAGAGCTGCAGGAGATCGCCAGCAACGGCCTGCGTCTCAGCCGTGTCGGTCAGGTCCTGATCGAGCAGTACATCGGCGGCTGGAAGGAAATCGAGTACGAGGTGATGCGTGATAACATCGGTACCTGCATCACCGTCTGCAACATGGAAAATCTCGACCCGGTCGGCGTGCATACCGGCGACAGCATCGTCGTGGCGCCGTCTCAGACGCTTTCCGATAAAGAATACCAGATGCTCCGTACGTCAGCGCTGAATATTATCAGCGAGCTCAACATTCACGGCGGCTGCAACGTGCAGTTTGCCCTGAATCCGGACAGTTTTCAGTACTGCGTCATCGAGGTCAATCCGCGTGTATCCAGATCTTCGGCGCTGGCTTCCAAGGCAACCGGCTATCCGATCGCCAAGGTCGCTGCCAAGATCGCACTCGGCTACAATCTCGACGAGATCAAGAATGCGGTAACCGGCAAGACCTTCGCAAGCTTCGAGCCGGCCCTCGACTACTGCGTAGTCAAGATTCCGAAATGGCCTTTTGATAAATTCATCACCGCAAAGCGTACGCTGACGACTCAAATGAAGGCGACCGGCGAGGTCATGAGTATCTGCAACAATTTCGAAGGTGCTCTGATGAAAGCAATCCGGTCTCTTGAACAGAATATTTACAGCCTCGATTACGGCAAATATCAGGAACTGACGGATGAAGAGCTCGAAAAGCAGCTCTACAGCGTCGATGACCGCCGTCTGTTCTGCGTTGCCGAGGCAATCCGCCGCGGCTATTCCCTCGAGCGGATTCATGAAATCAATAAAATCGATCTCTGGTTCCTCGACCGGATCCGTCATCTGGTGGAAGTGGAGCAGAAGATCAAGACAGAGCCGATGACGCCGGAACTGATGGCCGAGGCCAAATATCTGCAGTTCCCGGACAAGGCGATTGCCGACTACACCGGTATGACCGAGGATGAGGTCAAAGATTACAGAAATGAGCACGGCATCGTATCTTCGTTCCGTATGGTTGATACCTGTGCGGCCGAGTTTGAATCCGAGACGCCGTACTACTATTCCAGCTATGGCTGCTACAACGAGGTTGTGCCGGCAGAGAAGACCAAGAAGAAGGTGCTCGTGCTGGGATCCGGCCCGATCCGTATCGGCCAGGGCATCGAGTTCGACTACTGCAGCGTGCACAGCGTATGGTCGTTCCGCGACTGCGGCTATGAGACCATCATCGTCAACAACAATCCGGAGACGGTCAGCACGGACTTCGATATCGCCGATAAGCTTTATTTTGAGCCGCTGACGGCAGAGGATGTCGAGAACATCGTCAATCTCGAGCATCCGGACGGAGCGGTTGTGCAGTTCGGCGGCCAGACGGCGATCAAGCTGACGGCGGCGATTCAGAAGATGGGTCTGCCGATTTTCGGTACGCAGCCGGCCGATGTCGATGCGGCAGAAGACCGTGAACTTTTTGATGAGATTCTGGAGAAAAACAGCATCAAGCGTGCAGCCGGCGAGACTGTTTTCACGACAGACGAGGCACTGGCGGCGGCCAACCGTCTCGGCTATCCGGTTCTTGTCCGCCCGTCCTACGTTCTGGGCGGCCAGGGCATGCAGATTGCCGTCAATGACGGCGATATCGTCGAATTCATGAGTATTATCAACCAGCAGGTGCAGGAGCACCCGATCCTGATTGATAAGTACCTGATGGGCCGCGAGGTTGAGGTCGACGGCGTATGCGACGGCACAGATGTGCTGATTCCGGGTATCATGGAGCATATCGAGCGCGCCGGCATCCACAGCGGCGACAGCATTTCCGTCTATCCGGCGCAGGATCTGGAACAGCATATTATCGATAAAATTGTTGATTATACGAAGAAACTGGCTATGGGCCTGCATATCAGAGGTCTGCTGAACATCCAGTTCATCGTTTACCAGGACGACGTCTATGTCATCGAGGTCAATCCGCGTTCGAGCCGTACGGTGCCTTACATCAGCAAGGTAACCGGCATCCCGATCGTCGACATCGCGTCCAAATGCATCATCGGCATGTCCATCCGCGATCAGGGCTACGAGCCGGGTCTGCAGAAGGAGTCCGGCTACGTCGCAATCAAACAGCCGGTATTCTCATTTGAGAAGCTCCGCGGCGCTGAGACGAGCCTTGGCCCGGAGATGAAGTCAACCGGCGAGGTGCTCGGCATCTCGAAGTCCTTCGAGGAGGCGCTCTACAAGTCCTTCCTTGGCGCCGGCATCGATCTGCCGCGTACCAGGAACATGATCTGCACCGTGCGCAAGGCCGACCAGGATGAGCTGATTCCGATCGCGAGACGTTTCCAGCTTCTCGGCTACACGATTTACGCAACCGAGGGTACGGCGGACGCGCTGACCGAGGCATCTGTGATGTGCCACCGTATCAAGAAGGTTTCCGAGGGCTCACCGAACGCCGTGGAGATGATTCTCGACGGCAAGATCGACCTCGTTATCGATACGCCGACGAAGAGCCGTGACAAGAGCCGTGACGGCTTCCTGATCCGACGCAACGCGATTGAGACGGGCTGCACCTGCCTGACCTCCCTGGATACGGCAGAGGCGCTGCTGATCAGTCTCGAGAACGCGGACAAGAAGAATCTCTCCGTCATCGATATTGCGCATCTTGACTGAGTGAAGTATCATTAATATGAAATTCAGAGAAGGAACTCAGAAGGGTTCCTTCTTGTACTATAAGGAGACAGCTATGGAAGTCTATGATGATCAGTATATTATGCAGATGATCAAGGATGAAGATGTGGAATTCATCCGCATGCAGTTCACGGATATTTTCGGTACACTGAAGAATGTCGCGGTGACAGCGAGCCAGATCGACCGTGCGCTCGGCAACAAATGCATGTTTGACGGTTCGTCGATCAGCGGTTTTTCGGATGTGGAGGAGTCGGATATGTACCTGTATCCGGATAAAGAGACGTTTAATATATTCCCGTGGCGTCCGCAGAGGGGCAAGGTAGCCCGTATGATCTGCGACATCTACAATCCGGACGGGACGCCGTTTGCCGGTTCGCCGCGCTATATTCTGAAGAAAGTTCTCAAAGAGGCGGCCGACATGGGCTATGAGATCTATGTCGGACCGGAGCTGGAGTTTTTCCTGTTCCAGCTCGACGAGGACGGCATGCCGACGACGAAGACCAATGAGGAAGGCGGCTATTTCGATCTGGCGCCGGTCGACAAGGGTGAAAATGCCCGCCGTGACATGGTCCTGACGCTGGAGGAGATGGGCTATGAGATTGAGTCGACGCATCATGAGATGGCGCCTTCGCAGCACGAGATCGATTTCAAATATGACGAAGCCATGCACACGGCGGACGACATCATCACCTTCAAGCTCGTCGTCCGTTCGATTGCCAACCAGCACGGCCTGTTCGCCTCATTTATGCCGAAACCGGTAGAGGGCGTGCAGGGATCAGGCATGCACATCAGCATTTCCATGCGCGGTGCTTCCGGTGCCAATCTGTTCTGCGATGAACACGATGCCAACGGACTCAGCCCGCTGGCCTATCAGTTCATGGCCGGCGTGCTGCATCACGCGTCCGGCATGATGGCGATTACGAACCCGCTTGTCAATTCTTATAAGAGGATCGTGCCGGGATTTGAGGCACCGGAATACATTTCCTGGTCGCCGGCAAACAGGAGCACCTACATCCGTATACCGGCGGCACACCGGGACGGACGCCGTCTGGAACTGCGCTGCCCTGACCCGTCAGCTAATCCTTACCTGGTTCTGGCTGTCACGATCGCGGCCGGCCTCGAGGGCATCCGCCAGCACATGACACCGCCGGCGATGGTCAGCGGCAACCTTTTTAACATGTCGCAGGAAGAACTGAAGGCGGCCGGTATTGATACGCTGCCGACGACGCTCAGCGAAGCCATCGCGGCGATGGAGAAGGACCCGCTGGTGCGCGATGTTCTCGGCGAGGAGACTTACGGCAAATATCTGAATGCCAAGAAGAAGGAATGGGAAGCTTACCGCAGACAGGTTTCTCAGTGGGAGATAGACCGATACCTGAATATTATCTGATGACAGCCAAGAGGAGACAAGATGGTCAATATAATCATTCTGTTTTTCAATAGAAATGATGCGACGAAAATCCGCAATCTGCTTGTCAGGGACGGCCATAATGTCACGGATATCTGTACCAGCGGGGCGGCAGCCAGGCTATGCATCGACCGGATGGAGGGGTCAGATGGCATAGTCGTGGCGGGGTTCCGCTACAGAGATATGACGTACCGGGAATTTTATCAGGATCTGCCTGAGAATTACAGGCTTGTCGTGCTGACTTCAGCAGCAAACTGCGATAAAATAGTTGAAGATGATATAATTAAAATCAGTATGCCGGTTAAGACATACGAACTCAATGATACGATCTACGCACTGGAGGAAGATGTTGCGCAGAAACGCCGCAGACGGCATATGATGCCGCGCCGGCGCAGCCCGGAGGAAGAGAAGACGATCGGGGATGCGAAGGATATTCTGATGAAGACGCGGAATATTTCGGAACCGGAGGCACATGCGGCCATGCAGCGCAGCAGTATGAACAACAGCGTGGATCTTGCAAAGGTAGCACAGATCGTGATCGATCTGTTCAAGTGACGGGAGGAATTGCCATGGGTACAGATCAGTACATCAGTCCGCTGAGCGAACGCTATGCCAGCAAGGAGATGCAGTATATTTTTTCGGAAGACAACAAATTCAGAACCTGGCGCAGGCTCTGGATTGCGCTGGCTGAGACCGAGAAGGAGCTCGGCCTTGATATTACGGATGAGCAGATCGCCGAGATGAAAGCGGCGCAGGATGACATCAATTACGATGTCGCAAGAGCACGGGAGAAGGTCGTGCGCCATGATGTCATGTCGCATGTCTATGCCTTCGGTCAGCAGTGCCCGCATGCCAAGGGCATCATTCACCTCGGCGCGACTTCCTGCTACGTCGGCGACAACACCGATGTGATCATCATGCGGGAAGCCATGCGTCTTGTGCGCACCAAGCTGATCAATGTCATCAGTGTCCTGAAGGATTTTGCTGTGCAGTATAAAGACCTGCCGACACTGGCATTTACGCACTATCAGCCGGCACAGCCGACGACAGTCGGCAAGAGGGCGACGCTCTGGATCAATGACCTGATGATGGATCTGTCAGATCTGGACTACATGCTTTCCCAGCTGAAGCTGCTTGGCTCCAAGGGTACGACCGGTACACAGGCCAGCTTCCTCGAGCTTTTCGACGGCGACCATGAGAAGTGCCGCAAGGCAGATAAGATGATTGCGCAGAAGATGGGATTCAAGGAATGTTTCCCGGTTTCCGGCCAGACCTATTCCAGAAAACTGGATGCGAGGGTGATGAATGTGATCGCCGGCATCGCCGCCAGCGCGCACAAGTTCTCCAACGATATCCGTCTGCTGCAGCATATGAAGGAGATCGAGGAGCCGTTTGAGAAGACGCAGATCGGCTCATCGGCCATGGCATACAAGAGAAATCCGATGCGCAGCGAGCGTATGGCCTCCCTTGCCCGCTACGTAATGATCGACCTGACGAATACCTACCAGACTGCAGCTGAGCAGTGGTTCGAGCGCACACTCGACGATTCGGCCAACAAGCGTCTTTCCATTCCGGAGGGCTTCCTGGCAATTGACGGTATTCTCGATCTGTATCTGAATATTGCGGACGGCCTTGTTGTTTACCCTAAGGTAATCGAGGCGCATCTGCGCAGCGAACTGCCGTTCATGGCAACCGAGAACATCATGATGGATGCCGTCAAAGCCGGCGGAGACCGCCAGGAGCTGCATGAGCGCATCCGTCAGCATTCGATGGCAGCCGGCCGTGTTGTCAAGGAAGAAGGTAAGCCGAACGACCTTCTGGAGCGGATTGCCGCAGACCCGGCTTTCGGCATGACACTCGAGCAGCTGGAAGCACATCTCGAGCCGTCGGCTTATGTCGGCCGTGCACCGCAGCAGGTAGAGGAATATATCAGCGAGGTTGTACAGCCGATGCTGGATGAGAACAGCGATGTCCTGGGCATGAAGTCGGAAATCAACGTCTGAGAAGGTTTCCGGACGGATGGTAGCACTGAAGATTGAACAGGTCGGTGACTTCATGAATAAATTCCTGCTCCGCAGCACATTCGACGGATTCGATTTTGTGCGGGGCGATGTGACCGGCTTTGCCGTCTTCACGATTGACGGCCGGCTGCAGAAGGATTTTTATTCCAGCGATGAGCAGGAAGAGATCGGAGACCGCGTCTACGTACCCTGGACGGAGATGAAACCGCGGGTATGCGCACTGATTCGCGGGAAAAACACACCGCTTTCCATGCATTTTGTGATGCGGCTGTCAGACCGGCACACGCAGGCGCTTCTGCAGCAGGAAAACCTGCAGCAGCTCAGCAGGAAAACCTGCAGCAGCTGCAGGATAAGCTCGAAGGGCTGTATCTGAATATCCGGTTTGCCAGAGGCGAACTGGAATGCGTGACCGGCGTTTCTTTCCGCACGTTTGTGGCCGACAGGAGTCTCGAATTTCTGTGGGACAGGACGGCGGCACGCTTCCTTTCTCAAAACGGCATCGCAGCAGAAGTTAAATAATTATTTTATTAGCACTCATTTAAAATGAGTGCTATTTTTATCTTGACATTTGCCATAGTGGGCGTTAAAATGTTTGTTAGCAAACGACTTGGAGGACTGCTAATTTTCCGCAGCCCTTTCCCCAGGGGATCTTTGCGATTCCCGATTCATATAGATTAAGACAAATTGAAGGAGTGATTCATTATGGCAGAAGTTGAAGAAAAACAGGGCAACCTGTCTTTTAACAGTGAAAACATGTTCCCGATCATCAAGAAGTGGCTCTATTCAGACCGTGATATTTTCATCCGTGAGCTTGTCTCCAATGGATGCGATGCGATCACCAAGCTGAAGAAGCTGAATCTGATGGGTGAGTTTGACATCCCGGAAGACGAGAAGTTCCAGATTGATGTCGTTGTCAACAGCGAAGACAAGACGATGAAGATCATCGATAACGGTATCGGCATGACCGCGGATGAGGTGCAGGAATATATCACACAGGTCGCATTTTCCGGTGCCACCGATTTCCTGAACAAGTACAAGGACAAGGCGAATGACGATCAGATCATCGGTCATTTCGGCCTCGGTTTCTATTCTGCTTTCATGGTAGCAGACCGTGTCACGATCGACACACTTTCCTATCAGGAAGGGGCTGAGCCGGTATTCTGGGAATGCGACAGCGAGAGCAATTATAATATGAAGAAGGGCACGAAAGAAGGCCGCGGTACGGTTATCACGCTTTATCTGAATGATGACAGCGTTGAGTTTTCCAATTACTATCGCGCAGAAGAAGTGCTCACCAAGTACTGTTCCTTCATGCCTTATGAGATTTATCTGCGCAAGGAAGGCGGCGAGCCGGAATATAAGACGATCGAGAAGGACGAGGTCCGCGAGGATGATGAGATCGTCGAGACCGTCGTAGAGGATGCGAAGACAGAAGAGCGAGAGAATGAAAACGGCGAGAAGGAAGTCGTCGAGGTATCTCCTCGTAAGGAGAAATTCAAGATCAAAAAGCGTCCGCAGCTCATGAATGATACGGAGCCGCTCTGGACGAAGAATCCGAGCCAGTGCACCGATGAGGAATATAAGGAATTCTACCGCAAGGTCTTCAACGACTACAAGGAGCCGCTGTTCTGGATCCATCTGAACATGGACTATCCGTTCAACCTCAAGGGCATTCTTTACTTCCCGCGCATCAACAGCGAGTATGATTCCATCGAAGGCACCATCAAGCTGTACAACAACCAGGTATTCGTAGCCGATAACATCAAGGAAGTAATTCCGGAATACCTGATGCTGCTCAAGGGCTGCATCGACTGCCCGGATATGCCGCTGAACGTTTCCCGTTCCGCACTGCAGAATGATGGATTCGTAAAGAAGATTTCCGACTATATCACGAAGAAGGTAGCCGACAAGCTGAGCGGTATGTACAAGACCGACCGTGAGAGCTACGAGAAGTACTGGGATGACATCAGCCCGTTCATCAAATACGGCATCATCCGCGATGATAATTTCTCCAAGAGAATGAGCGAGTATGTCATTTACAAGAACCTCGAAGGCAAATATCTCACGCTGCCGGAGTACCTGGAAGCTTCCAAGGATACCCATGCCAACAAGGTATTTTACATTACCAATGAGAAGCAGCAGTCTCAGTACATCAATATGTTCAAAGAGCAGAAGATCGATGCGGTATACCTTACCCATCTGATCGATATGTCCTTCATTCCGAAGCTGGAAGCCGACAACAAGGACGTGAAGTTCTTCCGTATCGATTCCGACCTCGATGATGTCTTCAAGGAAGAGACATCTGAGGACGACAAGAAGAAGCTCGATGAGGATAAGGACAAGCTGACGGAGATCTGGAAGAAGGCTCTCGGCGCCGAGGAGATGGATGTAAAGCTGGAGAAGCTCAAGGATGCCAGCAAGCCGGCCATGATTACCGTTTCCGAGGATATGCGCCGTATGCAGGATTACCTCAAGGCGTATGGCATGAATGATTTCGGCGGCTCGGCGGCCGATGTGACGCTTGTTCTCAACGCCAACAACGATCTTGTCAAGTACGTGCTCGAGCATCCGGAAGGTGAGAATACAGAGATGATCTGCCAGCAGATCTACGATCTCGCTTATCTGAGCTATGCGCAGCTGCCTGCGGATGAGATGACGAAATTCGTCGAGCGCAGCAATAAGATCATGGAGCTGCTTGCAAAATAACGGATTTTAGCTTATTATAGAAAACTGGGTGATGCGGCGGGCCCACTGCATGCAGGTCCGCGGTCACCGATAACTGCATAGTTGCGGATGGTACAGGACGTTCTTTGTCTTTGTGGATCCGTAATTATGAAAGGGCCGGGGAGCCAGTCCCCGGCCCCGTTTTTTTTGCCCGAAAATAATTCTGCCCGGCCCCGGCTGGTTAAAAGCCGAAAAAAGCCCTCCGTCCGGCACGGCTGTACCGGGCAGAGGGCGAGAAAGAATGGGCGGATTTATCGGCAGAGCCTGCTGTTGATCTCATCGATGGCAGCCGGCAGATCGTGGATGGAGTCGATGACGTAATCGGCACCGGCCTCGTAATAGATGCGGGTAGCCTTTGCTTCGAGGGCGCTGAGCTCCTCGACCGGCATGTTTTCATACTGCTCCTCGGTGAGGCCGAGCAGGTTGGAGCCCTTCAGGATGCCGATGCTCCAGGCACCGGCATTCTTGCCTTCCTGCATATCCACTACGGTGTCGCCGACCTTGACGACGTGGCACGGCGGATAGACATTCAGCTTCTGCATGCAGGCAAAGATCATGAACGGCGTAGGGCGGCTGGCACCGACGATGTCCGGCGTCATCACGACGTCTGCTTCGTAGCCTGCTTCCCTGGCCTTCGGAATCACTCTTTCCATGATCTGCGAGGTGTAGCCGGTGGTGGAGGCGATCTTCAATCCCTTGCTGCGCAGCAGATTGACCGTTTCCACTGTGCCGTCGATCGGGCTGCTGAACTCAGCAACGACGTCGTACAGCGTTTTTTCAAACTCTTCGTAATAGCTGTCGACGTCCTTTTCATCCCAGCGGCGGCTGTTGATCTGCTCAAACTGTGCCGCGCCGGACGGGCAGGAGAGGAGACTGCGGATGTGCGCGCGCTTTTCCATGCCCATCGGTTTGTCGATTTCTTCCGGCGTGAGATGAATGCTGTGATTGGTGAATACGCGGTCGAAAACCGTGTGCGGGGCAGCAGAGCCGTAGTCAACGGTGGTGCCGGCCCAGTCAAATACAACCATTTCTGTTTTATTGTTTTCCATTTTCATACTCCTTGTATCTGCCGCGGCGGTTTTCAGACTGCTGCGGCTTTTCTGCGAGGCCGGGTAAGCAGCTTGATGATGCCTGTGACGGCCAGATTGGTGATCAGAATCAGCAGAGACAGAACGAAGATATCATCGAACTCTTCGAAATGCTCCAGTTCCTTGATTTTAGTTGTCAGAACCATGGTGTCCGCGCCGACGATAAAGATGACGGCACTGACGGTAACCATCGCGCTGACAAAGTA
This sequence comes from uncultured Eubacteriales bacterium, assembly GCA_900314775.1. GTDB lineage: Bacteria > Bacillota > Clostridia > Lachnospirales > Lachnospiraceae > UBA2912. The sequence goes on from OMWM01000008.1 coordinate 59,951, forward strand.
ATAGCGGAAGATTTCGGCGAGTGTTCGCAGCGCGTTCGGCGTGATGATACGCCAGACGGTCTGCAGCCAGCGGTCGCCCATCAGGCAGGCCGTTGTCTCCCAGGAGGCATCCATCTTTTCGAGCGCCTCTTTCATCATCAGGTACGGTGTCGAAAAATAATGGATGATCGTCGAAACGATAATCAGGAAGAAGGTGCCCTGCAGGCTGGAGCCCGAAAAAGTCAGCATGTAGGCGACACCGAGTACCATACCCGGTATGGTGTTGATGACGAGGGCAAAGGTATCCAGCGCACGGCGCGGCCGGTTGGAGAGGCGGCTGCGCGCGGAGACGAGCCCGGCCGCATAGGCAAGCAGCGTGCCGAAAAGCGCCGTCATCACGGCCGTGAAAATCGAGTTGAAATAGGTCTTTGTCAGTTCGCTGTCGGTCAGCACATCGTTGAAATGCTCCCAGGTAGGCGTCAGCCGGTACGGCCAGCTCTTGACGGCCGGCACGATGAAGATGACGGCAAAAATACCGAGAACCATGAAGCAGATCAGAAATGTCGCTGCGCCCCATCCGATATCCCGTGCGGTGTTTTTCGCCGGCTCAATTTCGGAACGCGTACGGTAGCGGATATTGAAACGTTCCATATAAGTCAGCAGCAGAACGCTGACGATGGAAGGAATCAGCATCATGATGGCGACAACGGAGCCCCGGCTGAAGTTCGGCAGCGAGCCGAGCATCTCGTCGTACAGCAGCGTTGCGATCATATCGGTTTTGCCGCCGACCGCCATCGGAATACCGTAATCGGTAAAGCTGAAAAAGAAGCTCTGAATCAGCGAGGTGGCCAGCGTGCCGACCAGCGGGCGGAAGATTGCCGTGTAGAACGTGCGGGCAGGTTTATCGCCGAGCACGCGGGAAATAATCTGGTATTTCGGGTCGATATACTGCAGCGTGTTGTTGATCAGCACGTAGGAAATCGGCAGTGTGTAGATAATGTAGCCGATCGTCATGCCGGCGGGGCCGTAGATGTCAAAAAGCTGATGGCCGCCGAACAGTGTCCGCGTGAGCAGTCCTTTCTTGCCGAATGCGTAGATAATAGCGAAACCGTAGGTGATCGTCGGCAGCAGCATCGGCAGAAGAGCGGACAGGTGGGCAATGGCACGCAGCGGCCTGGGAATGCGCGTGAAGTTTACCGTGTAGGCAATGGTGAAAGCGAACAGGGTAGTCAGCGCCGCACTCAGCAGAGAGATGCAGACGCTGTTGCGCATAGCCCGCCAGAACTGCGCCGTACCGAGAATATCACCGTAGGCCGATACCGAAAAACCGGCATCGCCGCCGAAAGACCGGTAGAGGATGAAAAACAGCGGAACGACGAGGAAGATGGCGAGCAGCGCGAAAATCGCGATCAGGATGACTCTCTGCTCTTTTTTACCGGTTTCGCTCATACGGCAGCTCCTTCCGGAACCGCCGCGGCCTCACCGGCATTTTCAAACAGCCGGTGGATGTTTCCGCGCTTGATTTCCAGCTGACGCAGAATGAATTTCCGGACGAAATCATTGGCCGGACTGAAAATAATGTCGTGCGGCTGTCCGTACTGCGCCGCGTTTCCCTCGTTGATGATCAGTATGCGGTCAGAGAGGGTCAGCGCCTCCTCCGGGTCATGGGTGACGATGATCATGGCCAGGTGGAAGGTGTTGGCGACGAGCTGGATCCGCTCCTTGATGGATTCCTTGATGACACCGTCAAGGGCGCTGAAAGGCTCGTCGAGCAGAAGCACCTTCGGCTTCATGACAAGCGTTCTGGCAAGCGCAACCCTCTGTTTCTGGCCGCCGGAAAGCTGATCCGGCTTTTTATCCAGATGTTCCTGCAGGTCGAGCAGGCGGATGAGATCGCCGACCTCGGCCTCTGTCGAGATTTCCGGTTTGTTGTGCAGGCCGTAGACAATGTTTTCATACGCAGTCAGGTGCGGGAAGAGACCGAAATCCTGAAAAACGATATTGAATCCGCGGTCTTCCATTTTGACATCGGTGATATCCTCGCCGTTGAAAATCAGGCTGCCGCCGGTTGGCTGCAGAATGCCGAGGATGATGTTGAGCAGCGTCGTTTTGCCGCATCCGGACGGTCCGAGGATGGAAATAATTTCGCCGTCGCTAATATCAAAGCTGATGTCTTTCAGTACTTCTTTGTTATCAAATGTCTTGGAAATGTGTCTGATCTGAAGCATAACGGTCACCTCCTGCAAAGCCTGTCAAATCAGTTGTATTGGCATGGTATGGCCATGCCGGCTTCTTTCATGTAATCACGTATGCAGTCGAAGACGCCCGGGATGTCTGCCGCTGTCAGGGCGCCGAGTGCGCACATGCGGAACATCGGTACGCCGGCAACCTTGCCGGAATAAATGGTATAGCCGTACTTATAGAGATAGTCATGCATCGCACCGAAATCGAAGGCCGGGTCGTCCGGGCAGAGAACGCTGATGACGAGGCGTGACTGATATTCTTTTTTGATCGCCATGCGGAAACCAAGCTTTTCAAGGCCGTCGTACAGAGCCGCCCAGACGCTCTGGTGACGCTCCCACTTGGCCTGCTCGCCCTCGGCGAAATACTCGAGGATGGCCTGCTTTGTCGCGTAAATGGTCTGGACAGGCGGAGTGAAACGCATTTCTCCGTGCTCCCGGATAAAGCTGTGCTGCATGTACAGGTTGGTGTAGTAGGAGCGGACCGGGTAGTCGGCGGATGCATCGATGATGGATTCGCGGCCGACGATGAAAGAAAGGCCGGTCATGGACTGCAGGCCCTTCTGGGCGGAAGCCATGATGAAATCCTGGTTGTCCTTTTCGATGTCGATCGGGATCATCGCGTAGGCTGAGGTTGTATCGGAAATCATGGTGCAGCCGTGCGCATGGGCGGCGGCGCCGATTTCACGGATCGGGTTGAGAACGCCGGTGCCCGTCTCGTGCATGCAGCAGTAGACGACGGCGATGTCCGGATCTGCGGAAAGCGCTTCTTCTGCCTTGGCAACGTCGATCGGGCGGTCGATCGGCAGCTGCAGATCGATGTGATCGACATGATAGGCACGGGCAACTTCAACGGCTCTTGCGGAATAAGAACCGTTATTGAGGATCAGGATCTTTTTCCCTGCCGGCACGAGGGAACTTACGGTGACATCGATATTCATGGTGCCGGAGCCGCAGAAGAGGACGCCGACAAATTTTTCCGGGTCTCCGTGTACAATTTTAACCAGGTCCAGCGACATCTGATGCATGATGTCACAGAATTCCTTTTCACGCGGACAGATGTCGGGGATAACCTGCGCGTATTTTACGGTGTCGGTCGTTGTGGCCGGACCCGGATTCATGAGAATATTCCGTTTTACATCCGGATAGTTTCTGCCATTGATAATCATAATGAGTACCTCCCTTTTTTTGAAAATGCGGCAGCCAGCGCATCAGGCATGGCTGCCGCAGAAATGGATATGAAGAATTCCGATTATTTGCAGCTCTCTGAAAGATCGGTGTGCTTCTGCAGGAGATCGACGGTCAGCGGTTCGCTGAATGTCTTTGCATTCGGTGCAACGTATTCGGAATCCGGCTCTTCGCCTTCATAGAGGGCAACCGGATAGTAGCTGAGCATATCGGTTCTGCCCTTGTCGATGATGCAGGAGGCGATATCCTGTGCAAGCTGTGTTTTGGCATCGTCGCCGTGGTCGATGACGGCAACACCCTCGGTCAGAGAGAAATCACCCTCGGACGGGTCTACGTAGTCGATCGGCTCACCGTCTGCCTTATCCTTGACAGCCTGATGGCGAAGACCGAAACCGATAACGGCTTCACCGGCGAGCACCTTCTTGATCGGGCCGGAGCCGGCATCTTCGAGGTTGTCGCCTGCGTTTTTATAAATAGCGGTCAGGATATCTTTTGCCTCATCCTCGCCGTAGGCATCGATCAGGGCCTGAATCATCAGCCATGCAGTGGAAGAACCGGTGATATCCGGTACGGAAATCTTTCCGGCATATTCATCTTTGGCAAGATCCTTGATGGATGTCGGAACGTCAAGGCCTTCTGCCTCGAGCTCTTCTGTGTTATAGAAAAGCGCACCCTGGTTGGCCAGCATCGGGCGATAGTAAGTTGGCCAGTCCTGCAGCGGCTGGCTCTCGACATTCAGATCCTGGAACATGTTATACTGCTCCTGTGCGCTGTCAATATAGAACGAACTCATGCAGAGGAGGTCTGCCTCGAGGTTCTCGCCTTCTGCCAGCATTTTGCCGCCGAGCTCGGAAGTACCGAAAGTGCTGATCGTGTATTTGCCTTCAAAACCGTTGGCATCGAGTGTCTTCTTGATGACCTCGAGCGCCTCGTCGTCGGAGTTGCAGTAGATGACGACGGAATCCGCATCAGAGGAAGCGGAATCTGCGGAGGACTGCTCCTTGGCCTGTGTGTCGGCGGAGGAAGAAGCCGACGAGCCGGAGGAGGAGCCTCCGCATCCTGTAAGAACCATGCCGGCTGCCAGAATGGCAGCGGTAATACTGAACAACGGTTTGCATTTTGCCTTTTTCATGATAAAACTCCTTTACGATAATGCTCTGTTTTGCAGTAAAATGCTGTTTTATGCATCTTTTGATTGCATTTTAACCGCAAAATAAAGCATACACTATCTCATATGGCAAAACTGTATGTGAAGTCTGCATGATAAAAAGTCCGGGTGCGGTACCTGGACTTAACACTGAGCAGTATTGTTACTTCTCAGAAAACAGATCTGAGAATGGTTTCTATGATTTCCTGCGTGAGCGGCACCGGATTGTTGTCGGCCCGGCCCTTTGTGATGCCCTGTCCGGCAAGCAAAGGAAGATCGGCGGCCGGCACGCCCCAGCCGGACAGAGAAGCTGCCTGTCCGGAACGGGTCAGATACGACCTGATTTTATCGCCCAGCTGATCAGTGCTGCGAACGCCGAGTGCCTGCAGGAGCGGTGCGGGGTCTTTAATCGAATCCTTGTTGAGCGCAAGAACGGGTGCGAGCAGCATACTGACGGCAGTGCCGTGCGGTATGCCATAGCGCAGAGTGAGCGGGTAGGAGATCGAATGGCAGGCCGTGGTTTTCGTATTGCTGAACGCGAGCCCGGCGATCATGCTGCCGCGCGCCATGGCTTCCCGCGCGCTGCCTTTGCCGGCTGTCAGATCATCCATGTTCTGCATGATGGTGCGGATGGCATAGAGGGCAAGCGCCTGCGATACGGGATTGGAAGATTTGGCCCAGTAACTTTCAGCGGCATGGGATACGGCATCCAGTGCGGTGGAAACAGAAAGGGGCAGCGGCAGGTCTTTCGTCATGACCGGGTCGGCAATGGCCGCCGCCGCAAAATTGCGGTGATTTTCGAGAGAGCGTTTCTTCCCTTGCTCCGGGTCCCAGATGGTTGCCCAGCAGGTAACTTCACTGCCGGTGCCGGATGTCGTGGGAATGCCGATCCAGGCAGATGCTGGCCTGACATCGCCGCCTTCGGCAATCAGATTGCGGATATCGTTGGCATTTTCAATATTTCTGCCGTAGAGACAGCAGAGCGATTTGCCGATATCCATGACGCTGCCGCCGCCGGCCGCCAGAATCAGAGAAGGGGCAAAGTCCCTTGTTTCCTTATATATGCGCAGAAGCTGATTTACCGTAGGGTTGGAGGCACTGAAAATCCGGCGCCGGAAGATGCGGTCAGGGTGATTTTTTTCCAGACTGGCAAAAACATCATTGTCATAAACGCACGGATCCCAGGCGAGAACGAGAATATGATCGCCCGCAGTAGACAGCGACCGGATGAGGGCATCAAGGTGGCGCAGCGATCCGGCACCGGTGATGGTTCTGACCGGATTGTAAAAGGTAAGGTTCATAGTGCATTCCTCCGCTTCATGTTAATCTGGTGTTATTTTAGCGGCAGGACAGCGCGCCATCTATCGCGGTATGTAAAATTCTGTTTTAAAAATGCAGAAAAAAAAGACCTGAAGCGCGAACTTCAGGTCATGATGCCGATAATTACAGGATATGGATTCCCTGCTCTTCATACTGCCTGCGGACGTCCTCCGGAATGCCGTCATCCATGATGACAGCGTCGACTTCCTCCCGGGAGAGCACCTTCTTCCTGGACCGCCGGCCCAGCTTGCTCGAATCCATGACCGCGTACACCTTGCCGGCACTGTGCGCAAGCAGATGCATGATGCCTGTCTCATGAAAACGGAAATCCGTAAAGCCGTCCTCGCAGCTGACCGCGTTGATGGCCAGAAAGGCGATGTCCGGAAAATAAGAGGCAAATTCCTGCTCGCAGACGCTGCCGAAGGATGCCCGCTCCTGGCTGTCGATTTCGCCGCCGATGGCGATGATGCGGATCCGGCTGCTCTGCATCAGAATATTGATCGCGGCCATGTTATTGGAAATAACCGTGAAACCGCGGTCGATCCGCAGCATCTCCTGCGCCAGAATCATATTGGTCGTGCCGGCGTTCATGGCGATGACAGCATTTTCCCGGATCATGGAAACCGCCTTGGCGGCGGCGGCCCTTTTGAGGTCCTCGTGGATAATCTCGCGTCCGGCGAAATTCAGAAAAGGGGATATACTATCCGGCAGACAGGCACCGCCGTGAATGTATTTGATCAGGCCTTTCTGCTCCATGGATTTCAGATCGCGCCGCACCGTGTCAACGGATACATGCAGCTGCTGGCTGAGACTGCCGGTCTTGACGGTCGAATGCAGCTGCAGCTGCTGCATGATCCGTGCTTCCCGTTCTTCATATAGCATCGTGTCAGACTCCTGTTCAGTATGATAAAAAAGTGTGCGTTTGTATCTCAGTTGGAAAAGAACTGCACGGCCAGATCGTTCAGTGCCTGCTGGTCGGCAAGACTCATGAATTCACGGCTCGAATGCATCGCCAGCAGACCGACGCCGGTGTCGACCGCCGGCATGACAAGCCGGGAGGCCAGAACGGAGCCGATGGTGCCGCCGCCCTTGACGTTGGAGTGCTTGACAAAGCGCTGGTACGGAATATCATTTTCCCGGCACAGCGCAATGACGGCAGCCAGCGCCGTGCTGTCCCATGTATAGGACTGGTTGCCCGCCGTCTTCAGGCAGACACCGCTGCCGAGCACAGGGAAACTGGTGATGTCCTGCTTCTCCGGAAAATCCGGATGATAGGCGTGCGCCACATCGCAGGAGAGCAGCAGACCGGAATTCAGGTCGGACATGCACTGTACGCTGTCGCGCCCGAAAGCCTTCCAGATCTTGTTCAGGATAATCAAAGGCATGACGCTGTCGGCACCCTGCTTGGTCAGGCTGCCGATCTCCTCGTTATCAAAAAGGCATGCGAGGTTGACGCGGCCGTTGTCAGCTCTGTCGCTGCCCTCGATCAGACCGCGTATCAGCGCGTAGCACGATGTCAGGTCGTCGAGACGAGGCGAAGAAAGAAATTCGCGGTTGACGCCGACGGTCTCCGGCCGGTCTTTGTTATAGAGATTCAGATCAAAATCGAGGATGTCATCGACATTGATGCCGATGCGGTCCGCGATCAGGTCGCACAGGGCGGTGTTCTCATCGAGACTGCCGGTCAGTGTGCCCAGAAGCGGGCGCAGCATCTTCTGATTGTCGATCGGCTGCCCGTGCTCATTGGCACCCCTGTCCATGTGGATGGCAAGATTCGGCAGATAGGCGGCGGCATCCTCAAAATCGACCAGCATGGATCGCGGTTCATCGTAGCGTTCGCCGGTCAGCAGGACGCGGCCGGCAATCGAGAGCGGCCGGTCAAAGAAAGTGGAAAGGCGCGGGCCGCCGTAGACTTCCGTGTTCAGCTGCAGATAGCCGTGACTGCGGATTTCCGGGTCCGGCTTGATCTTCAGCGTCGGCCAGTCCGTGTGCGCCGCCGCGATATGAATTCCCTTGCCGTGGTTGGCACTTTCCCCTATGGTAAACGCATAGAGCGTCGAATCAAAAGGACTGCAGTAATAGCGCCCGTTGATTTCGAGCTTCCAGTCCTTCTGGATATCCAGTTCCATAAACCCCGCGCTGTTTAACAGTTCCGTGCAGTACTGCACCGTGTGAAACGGGGACACGCCCCGCAGAAGAAATTCATTCAGTCCGTTCATGATTACATCGCCTCTGTCAGTTATTCAAACATATTTAAAAGAATTGTATCTCATTGAACGTGAATATTCAATGTGTTATAATTTTTGTAATCGGTAGCATTCGTAAATTTTTAGGGAGGAAAACGAATGGGATTACATAATATTATATCGGGACAGCTTCTGCAGAGCATCAGCTATCGCTCTAACGATCCGACTGAGCTTGCATCGCTTTATGACAGGGACGGCCGGAGAATCATGTATAAATCGGTTCTGACCGTTATGCCGGGACAGGCAGCGGTTTTTGTCAATGAAGGACAGATTACCGATATCTATATGTCAGGCCGCTATGAACTGACGACAGAGAATATGCCGCTGACCACGACTCTCAAAGAGTGGAAGTACGGCTTTAAGGAATCTTTTATCGTCGATATCATTTTTATCAATATGAATGAGATCCTCGACGTCAAGTGGGGAACCAGCGAACAGGTGACGGTCAAGGATGATGTGTTCGGCCTCGTCAATGTCGGCGCGAACGGCACGTATTCCTTTAAGATCACGGATCCGAAGAAGTTCGTCGAGAACGTGATGGGCACGAAGAACCGTGTGACGACAGCGGATCTCAGACCGTTTGTCACTCCGCAGATTTCCATGTATTTCAAGGAGATTGTGACCGACAGGAATCTTGATTTCTTCGATATGCAGGGCTTCAGCTACGAAGCGGCGCAGATTCTGCAGCAGAAGAGCGAAGACTTTTTCGGACGCTTTGGTATAGAGATCGTGAAGATGTCCATGCAGGTTGCACTGCCGGCCGAGGTCAGACAGGCAATCAACGAGCGTGCCACAGTCGGTGCGATGGGCGGCATGCAGGCATATACCAGTAAGAAGCAGGCGGATGCGATCGGCGATATGGCCAAGAATCCGAATGGCAATATGGGCGCGATGGCCGGTGCCGGCATGGGTATGGCGATGGGCAGCATGATGATGAATAATTTTGCGAATATGCAGAACCAGAGCCAGCAGAACCAGGGGCAGCAGGCACAGAGCCAGCAGGCCGGTACGATCAAGTGCCCGAAGTGCGGTGCTGACATTCCGTCGGGTTCGAAGTTCTGTCCGCAGTGCGGCCAGAAGATTGCCGAGGCGAATGCATTTTGCCCGCAGTGCGGCAAGCCGGTGCCGGCAGGATCGAAGTTCTGCCCGAATTGCGGCGCGAAGATCGGCTGAGAAGGCAGACGGCAGCGATGCCGTGAATCATCAGTATTACCAAAGCGGCACAGCCGCATCAATATCATAATTACGGAGGGGAACCATGAATTCTGCATTGGAATCCATGAACCCCGAGCAGCAGGAAGCGGTCCGGACAACAGAAGGGCCGCTTCTTATTCTTGCAGGCGCGGGTTCAGGAAAAACGAGGGTACTGACACACAGAATAGCTTACCTGATTGACGAGAAGGATGTCAGACCCTGGCATATACTGGCAATTACATTTACCAACAAGGCAGCGGGGGAGATGCGTGAACGTGTCAACGCGATAGCGGGAGAAGCCGCCCGCGACGTATGGGTGGCGACATTTCATTCCACCTGCGTGCGGATTCTGAGACGGTACATCGACCGCCTGGGATATGACCGCAATTTCACCATCTACGATACGGCCGACCAGAAGACCGTGATGAAAGAGGTATTCAGGCAGCAGGATCTCGATCCGAAGCAGTTCAAGGAGAAGACATTCCTGAACAGAATTTCCAACGCGAAGGATCAGATGATCGGCTGGCAGGACTACACATCAGCCTATGGCAGCGATTACGGCAGCCAGCTGACGGCGAAGGTCTACGAGGCATATCAGAAGAGACTGATCGCCAACAACGCACTCGATTTCGATGACCTGCTGTTCCTCACGGTGCAGCTGTTTCAGGAGAATCCGGACGTTCTGGCGTACTATCAGGAACGTTTCCGCTACATCATGGTCGACGAGTATCAGGATACGAACGGCGTGCAGTTCCGTTTTGTCAGCATGCTGGCAGACAGATACCATAATCTCTGCGTAGTCGGCGATGATGACCAGTCCATCTATGGCTTCCGCGGCGCGGATATCCGCAATATTCTTGATTTCGAGAAGACATTTCCGGATGCGAAGGTCATCAAGCTGGAACAGAATTACCGTTCCACGAAGAGCATACTGAATGCGGCCAATGACGTCATCAGCAACAACCGCGGCCGCAAGGACAAGAAGCTCTGGACCGGCAACGAACAGGGCCAGCCTGTCGTACTGCGGGAATACAGCTCCGAGTACGACGAGGCATGGGGCGTTGTGCGGGATATCGAAAACAGCATCCGGATGGGTGCCGGCACCAATAAGGATTACGCGGTGCTCTACCGTACCAATGCGCAGTCCCGTGTACTCGAGGAGAAATTCGTACAGTGCGGCGTACCGTACCGCATTGTCGGCGGCGTCAGCTTCTATCAGAGGATGGAGATCAAGGACCTGATCGCGTACCTCAAGGTCATCGCCGGCAGTCAGGATGATGTATCGCTGCGGCGTATCATCAACGTACCGAAAAGGGGCATCGGCGCCACAACCGTGGAGAAGGCGGCATCCTTTGCCGGCATGAATCAGATCAGCCTCTATGAAGCGCTGCATAAGACGGATTCGATTCCGGGACTGGGACGCAGTGCCTCCCGGATTCATACCTTTGTCGATATGATTGACGGCCTGAAGCAGAAGGCCGGCAGCATGCCGATCGCCGATCTTTTCGATGAGATCATGGAGGATACCGGCTACCGCATCGAGCTCGAGACAGAAAATACGGATGAAGCCCACACCCGTCTCGACAACCTGGATGAGCTGCGCAACAAGATCGTCTCTTATGAGGAGAGTGCGCAGGAGCCGACCCTGGACGGCCTGCTTGAGGAGATCGCGCTGGTGGCAGACGTGGACAGCATGGACGATAATGACAACAAGGTCACACTGATGACGCTGCACAGCGCCAAGGGACTGGAATTTCCGTATGTCTACATGACAGGCATGGAAGACGGCCTGTTCCCGGGTTATCTGTCCATCTCGAGCGGCGATGAAGAAGACATCGAAGAGGAGCGCCGCCTCTGCTACGTAGGTATCACGCGTGCGCAGAAGAAGCTGACCATGACATGGGCATATACCCGCATGGTGCGCGGCACCAAGCAGATCAATAAGGTTTCCCGTTTTGTCGAGGAGATCAGCCCGGAGGATATCGATAACCAGTCAGGGCAGATGAACCGCGGCGGCTTCGGAAACCGGTCGGGAAGCTTTGGCAGCGGCAGTCAGAGCGGCTTCGGCGGCGGCCGGAGCGGTTACGGCGGCTATGGCGCAGGCGCGGCAGGCGGCTATGCAGCCCGGCAGGGCAGTACAGACCGTACATCTTTTTCAGGCGGCCGGAGACGCACGAAGCGCACGGACAGCACAGACCGCGCAGCCCGCTTCATGAAAGAATATATCAAAAAGGGAACGGATATCGTCAAAGAGAAACCGGATTACAGCGAAGGTGACAGCGTGCGCCACATCAAGTTCGGAACCGGCACCGTCAAGGAGATCAAGGATATCGGCAATGACTACGAGGTCACGGTGGACTTCGAAAAAGCAGGCATCCGCAAGATGCGCGCGGCCTATGCGAAGCTGAAAAAGGTCTGAATCTGCAGGTGTGAAATTTTGATGGACGGTGTTATTTTTCCCCTGTGTGTGTTATAATGAACACAGATTTACTATAGACAGACATTTATATTGTTTATAGAAAGGATGAAGATAATGAACGATATGGAGGAGCTGATCAACATGAGCAAAGTTAAGGATTTCATGCACAAGTATGAACTCAAAGACGAGAAGAAGAAAACCGTACTTACCGTACTGGGCATTCTTGCAGCACTTACAATTGTCGGAGTTGTTGTATACTGCATCGTCAAGTATGTAAAGGATCGTGATGATGACTTTGACGATGAGTTTGATGACTTTGATGATGACTTCGATGACGATTTCGATGATGATGATTTTGTCAAAGAAGACGAAGCAGCTGATCAGGCTGAGGACACAGAAGAATAATCTTCAGACTTGCTACATGATATCCTGGCCGCCGGCACGGATACCGGCGGCTTTTCATGTATATGGGGCGCAGGCTGCCGGGCTGCGCCGGAAAAATCAGTACGATACTATACAGGATGAGGTGGCAATATTGAAAAAAGGCGATATATACGAAGGCACGGTCAGCCGTGTCGACTTTCCAAACAAGGGCCGTGTCGAACTTCCCGATGAGGATACGGTGGTGACCGTGAAGAATACGATACCGGGACAGAAAATCCGTTTTGCGATCAGCAGCCGCAGAAACGGCAATGTCAAAGGGCGCTGTCTTGAGGTGCTGGAACATTCTCCTATGGAGACCAGAGAGCCGGTCTGCGGTGAATTCCCGGATTGCGGCGGCTGCCTGTATCAGACCATGGATTACGAGGAGCAGCTGGCGATGAAAGCGGACCAGGTAAAGCGGCTTCTTGATACGGCCATGCGCACGTACGGCCAGACGCGGGACGGAGAGCCGGATTATGTATTTGAAGGCATCACGCCGAGCCCGACGCCGTGGCATTACCGCAACAAGATGGAATATTCCTTCGGCGATGCCGTGCAGGGCGGCCCGCTGACCCTCGGCCTGCACCGGAAGGGCAGCAAGTACGATGTGCTCAGCTGCTGCGACTGTCAGCTTGTGCACGATGATTTCAATGTAATCGTACAGGCGACGCAGGACTATTTCCGCGGGACCGGGCTGCCGTTTTACCGCAAGATGCAGCACACGGGCTATCTGCGGCATCTTCTGCTGCGGCGCTCTGTGACGACCGGCGATGTCCTCGTGCACATTGTGACGACAAGCCAGCAGGAATTCGACATGCAGCCGTATGCGCAGATGCTGCTGGCACTGCCTCTTGAAGGACAGATCGCGGGCATCATGCATATCATCAATGATTCCGCGGCCGATATTGTGCAGAGTGACGAGACGAAGATCCTGTATGGCCGGGATTATTTTTACGAAAAGGTGCTGGGACTCGATTTCAAAGTGTCCACCTTCTCCTTTTTCCAGACCAATACGAAGGGCGCGGAGAGACTCTATGAGATTGCCCGCTCGTACATCGGCGATACAAATGATATGACGGTCTTTGACCTGTACAGCGGAACCGGCACGATTGCGCAGCTTCTCGCCCCGGTGTCAAAGAAGGTGATCGGCGTCGAGATCGTCGGGGAAGCAGTTGAGGCGGCGCGCTATAACGCCGAAATGAACGGGATCAAAAACTGCTCCTTTATTGCCGGCGACGTGCTGAAGGTGCTCGATGAAATTGAGGAAAAGCCGGATTTCATCGTGCTGGACCCGCCGCGTGACGGCATCCACCCGAAGGCGTTGCCGAAGATTCTGCACTACGGCGTGCCGAATATCGTCTATATCTCCTGCAAACCGACCAGCCTGGCACGGGATCTGGAGACGTTTGCGGGAAGCGGATACCGGCTTGTCAGAGCGAGATGCTGCGATATGTTCCCTTTCACGCAACATACAGAAAGCGTCTGCCTTCTTGAAAGATCTTAATAAGGAAATTATTGCAGCTGTGCATTAAACACAGCAGTGCTGTAAGTAGCATTTTTATGAATAAGAAAGCAAAATCTATATTGTTCTGCATCATTGCAATCGTCATCTTAGTGATTTCACAAGTGCTGTCACAAGTGATAGGTTCTGTATTTTATGAGGCGGGAATTCCGCTTTTGGAGCCGATCATAGGAGCAATCTTATATCCTTTATTTACATATTTTGGGCTGAAAATCGCAGCACAGAAGATGATGAAATCTTCACTGTCCAGTCTGCGCATTGACAGACCAAAATTGAAATGGTACTGGGTTCTGGCTGCTGTTCTGCTTCCGATTTTCGTCGTTTCAGTATTTTGGATCTTTGGAGGAACAATATCAGTTCTTCAGACAAGTGTATCGAATAAAATCTTAGTTGCTGTTTCAGGAATTGCGTATTACAGCATTGCGGCTGGAATCGTTGAAGAAATGGTTTTCCGCGGTGCCATCATGGGAATGTTGGAAAAAGAATTCAATTTAAAGGCAGCTATTTTCGTCACGTCGGTGTTATTTGGCTGCGTGCATCTGATTGGCAATTCACTGCCCTTCGGCAGTGCCGTTCAGTTGATTGTGGCAGGAACATTTGTTGGCATTATGTTCTCATTAGTTGAATATGAAAGTGGAAACTTTTGGAACAATGCAATTATCCATGCACTATGGAACATGTCTACAAGCGGTTTATTTCACATCGGAACAGATGCGTATGAATATTCTTTATTTACTTTGATTGTCAGCTCAAAATCAAATTTTATTACTGGTGGCGATTTTGGTGTAGAAGCATCTTTCATATCCATTTTGGGATATGTGATTATCAGTGTAATAGCAGTCATTTTAATCAGGAGTCATACGAAGGGGCATATGTCACAATGATTTCTGGATTATCGTAACAGTTAGGTTAGTGCTGTTGCATAGCATTAAAAATATGCGGATGGTTTAAGCAAGCTTTTGATATGATCGCTCAAATGCTTAATGTCTATTAGATATGTTTCCGCAGAATTTCTGCTGGTTTGGATATGTTTCCGCAAACGGAGCCGTATTTTTGATATGTTTCCACAGGCAGTCAGGCAGCGTGATTATATTTTCCACTGTCTCGGCGCACGTCGAGACGGTCTGTTTGATGTCAAGGGTCGAAGGAAAATAGGCGCGAAAGCCCAGTAATACAGCGGTTTTCGGACAATCGAGCAAATTTGGCATCGGGCAG